>DATMDB010000061.1:0-2886 GCA_035558075.1 Burkholderiales bacterium | reverse complement strand
GTTGAAGAGCCTGATGGGGCGCTATCAGGATTTCGGAAAAGTCACCGAAGCCGCTCTCAAATTCGCCGGCAAAGCGCTGAAACTGGATTGCCCGCCGCAATTGCGCAAGCGGCTGATGCAGGCTTATCTGCATCTTGAGACTTATCCTGAAGTGAAGGAAGCGCTGGCCGCGCTCTCACATTGCAAGCTGGCGATACTTTCCAACGGCTCGCCCGGAATGCTGAAAGCGCTGGTGAGAAACAACGGGCTGACGAAAACCTTTGACAAGGTCATCAGCGTGGATGAAGTGAAAATCTTCAAGCCCAGTCCAAGGGTCTATGCGCTCGCTGCGAAAAAACTGAAAGTGCCCAAGAACAATATTGGTTTCGTTTCTTCTAACTACTGGGATATCTGCGGAGCAAGTTCCTTCGGTCTGCGTACCTTTTGGATCAACCGCACCGGCAATCTTAAGGACGAATTGGGCTTCAGGCCTTACGCGGTGGTCAGTAGTCTGACTGATTTAATTGACATCGTAAAAAGCCGGGCGCCGACTCTACGCGGTTAAATGCGCACTTCTTGCGCCGGATCGGTGCGTACCCCGGTAAAGTATTTCCCATAATCAGTGAAATATATCGCTTTCTTTGCGCTGGAGGCTTTGTTACCCCTGATTATGTTCTAATCTGAATGTATCAGATGCCGTAATACCCCGCGTACAGCCAATATAAAACAGAATGACGCAGACTTCAGGAGGTTTCTATGTTAACCAAGGTGGAACGGGAAAACGCGGAAATCATCGAAAAGGCGGTGGCCCTGCTTCGAGACAAAGTGTCCAAGGAGAAAATCGCCCAGGCCGAGATGTTCATCCGACAGTATTACAGCCAGGTAGACCCGGATGATCTTGCCGGCCGCGGCGTTTCGGATCTCTGCGGCGCGGCGCTGGCCCACCTGGATTTTATCCGCGAGTTCAAGGCTGGCGCGCCCAAGCTGCGCATTTACAATCCGCAGCGCGAAAAACACGGATGGCAGTCCACACATAGCGTGATCGAAATCGTCAATGATGATATGCCGTTCCTGGTGGATTCCGTGACTATGGAGGTCAACCGCCAGGGGCTTACTCTCCATCTCATCATGCACCCGGTAATGAGAACCCGGCGCGATGCAAAGGGTGGACTGAACGAAATTTTGCCCGGAGCGAGCGCGAAAGGCGGCGGGTCCGAATCAATCATACATGTCGAAGTTGACCGGCAGACGGATCCCGGGAAGCTGGATGAGCTTGAAACCGGAATCCTGCGCATTCTAGGCGACGTGCGCAAGGCAGTCGAGGATTGGCCGAAGATGCTTGACCACATGAGACGCCTTGCGAGCGGAATGAAAAAGCCCTATCCGCCGACTCTCGATCCGGAGCAAATCGCCGAGGACCAGGCCTTTCTGCAATGGCTGGCGGACGGCCATTTCACTTTTCTCGGCTATCGCGAGTACGACCTGGTTACCAAGGACGGCGATGACATTTTGCGAATCGTGCCGGGATCGGGACTGGGCATATTGAGAGAGACAGGCAGGTCAGTTTCAATCAGCTTTGCTGCGCAACCATCCCAGGTCAGGGAGCTCGCCCGCGCTCCGCAGTTGTTGGTGCTGACTAAGGCGAATTCGCGCGCCACCGTGCACCGGCCGGGCTATCTCGACTATGTCGGTGTAAAACGCTTTGACGCGAAAGGCCGGGTCATCGGCGAGCAGCGTTTTCTCGGTCTTTACACTTCAACCGCGTACAACTCCAACCCCGCCGACATTCCGCTGCTGCGGCGCAAGGTGAAGAAAGTCATTGCGCGCGCCGGATTCGATCCGAAAAGCCACATGGGGAAGGCGTTCGTCACCATCCTGGAGCAGTATCCCCGGGATGAACTGTTTCCCATCTCCGAAGACGAGCTTTTCAATCACGCCATCGGGATACTGCGCCTGGGCGAGCGCCAGCGCACGCGGCTTTTGGTGCGCAAAGACACGTTCGGCCGGTTTTTCTCGTGCCTGATCTACGTGCCCCGGGAAAACTACAACACCGAGCTGCGCCAGCGCATCCAGCAAATCCTTATGGAGGCGTTTAACGGCACGAGCTCCGAGTTCACGGTGAACCTGTCCGAGTCCGTGCTGGCCCGCATCCTCATCATCGTGCGCACCCGGCCGGAG
This sequence comes from Burkholderiales bacterium, assembly GCA_035558075.1. Taxonomy (GTDB): domain Bacteria; phylum Pseudomonadota; class Gammaproteobacteria; order Burkholderiales; family JAHFRG01; genus JAHFRG01. The sequence continues at coordinate 729 of DATMDB010000061.1, read as the reverse complement.
AATGTGCCGGGGTTTGATGTGCACGAGATCGAAAAACGGATCGTGAGGGCGGCGCACCGCTGGGAGGATGATCTTCACGACGCGCTGGCCGAGCGTTTCGGCGAAGAGCGCGGCAACCAGCTGTATCGCCGCTTCGGAAACGCATTTCCCGCCGGTTACCGTGAAGATTGCGCGGTTGACGCCGCAGTCAACGACGCCGCGATCATGGATAAGCTCGGGACGGAGCAAAATCTCGCGATGAATCTTTACGCCGGGGCAAAAGGGAGCGCCACCCCTCTGCGTCTGAAAGTTTTCCACTCGGGTGAGCCCGTTCCCCTTTCCGCAAGCCTGCCGATGCTCGAACACATGGGCGTCAAGGTGCTTGAACAGCTCAACTACAAGGTCGAGCCCGAAGCGGCGCCGCCGGTTTACATCCATGACTTTGGCATGAGTCACGCCACGGACATCGCGTTCGACATCAACCAAGTGAAAGGCGCGTTCGAGGAAGCATTCGCGCGCGCGTGGCGCGGCGAAATCGAAAATGACGACTTCAACCGGCTGGTGCTGCGGGCTAACCTCGGCTGGCGCGAGGTCACCATCTTGCGCGCCTACTGCAAATACCTGCGGCAGACCGGGCTGACTTTCAGCCAAGCGTACATGGAACAGGCGCTCGCCGCCAACGCGGGGATCGCAAAGAAACTGGTCGAACTGTTTCACGCGCGCTTCGACCCCGCGAAAACCGCCGATGCG
>DATMDB010000060.1:0-4137 GCA_035558075.1 Burkholderiales bacterium | reverse complement strand
CCTCGCGCACGTTCCCAAAAACAGCCGGCTGTGGTCGGGCAGGGCTTAGCCCGAATTCACCGCGCTTGGCGCATGCAACAACAAGCGCAGCAATTCAGGATGTGGACGGAAGGCGTTCCGGTTGAGCCGGGGGCTATGCGCCAACTCAACAACATGGCCATGCTGCCCGTGCTGGCCGGACCTATTGCGGTGATGCCCGATGTGCATTTGGGCAAGGGCGCAACCGTAGGCAGCGTAATTCCCACTAAAGGCGCGATAATTCCCGCTGCAGTAGGCGTGGACATCGGTTGCGGCATGGTCGCCATTCGCACCCGCTTGTCGGCCTTGGATTTGCCCGATAGCCTGGGGAAAATCCGCTCCGCCATAGAAGCGACGGTACCGGTTGGATTCAACGCGCATCGCGAACCGCTGCGAATCGAGAGCGCGCAACTGAAGCGGCGTCAAAAGGCGATATACCGGCGCTTTGAGCCTCTCGGCATTTTATCAAGGGTGGGGCGCCTCGATGAAGCGCGTATTTGGCGCCAGCTGGGAACGCTGGGAGGAGGCAACCATTTCATCGAACTCTGCCTGGATGAATCGCAAGCGCTGTGGTTGATGTTGCATTCCGGCTCGCGCAACATCGGCAAGACGTTAGCCGTGACCGCAATTTCCGACGCCAGGCACTATGCCTCGCGCATGCACCATGCGCTTCCCGACCGTGATCTCGCCTGGCTAGACGAAGGCACCCAGGAATTTGCCGAGTACATCACAGCGCTCACCTGGGCGCAGGATTACGCGGCGCTCAACCGCGAGCTGATGCTGCATTTGATCTTGCGCGCTTTAGAGCATTTTTTCGGAAAAAACCTTGCAACCGGCGAAGAAGCAGTCAATTGCCACCATAACTATGCCAGCATCGAAGAACATTTCGGGGAAAAGATCTGGCTCACCCGCAAAGGAGCGGTGTCTGCGCGTGCCGGCGAGCTTGGCATCATTCCCGGCTCGATGGGAACGTGTTCCTACATCGTGCGCGGCAAAGGCAACCCGCAATCCTATTATTCATGCAGTCATGGGGCAGGGCGCCGCATGTCGCGCAGCGAGGCCAAGCGCAAATTTTCCAGGGCCGATCTTGAAATTCAGACGCAAGGCGTGGAGTGCCGCAAGGACAGCGGCGTGCTCGATGAAATCCCCGGCGCGTACAAGGATATAGAAGCGGTCATGGCCGCGCAGGCTGACCTGGTGGAAATGCTGCATACCTTAAAACAGGTTTTGTGCGTCAAGGGCTGACAAAACGCCTTGGCGTACTTTTCCCGCTCGCGGCCTGAATCCGAAACCGACGCCGTCGCACTATTTGTTTAATTATGTTAGAGGCTCTAGGTAAGGCATACGCGTTTATAATACTTTGCTCAACCTGAAAGGGGGCAATCCAATGAAATCGCGAAGCGCAGCAGTAATTTTTCTTGCCGCAGCCGGTGTCGTCTTGTCGGTATGCCAGCCATCGAGTGAGACAGCCAATGCCCAGGCGGTCCCGGCGCAAAAAAAAGAAGAGCCGGTTTACACGGTGCAGGACGGCAACAAAGTGGATGCGAAAACACTTGAAGGTTGGCATACTTGGCGCTCGATGGCCTGCGAGCGCTGTCATGGGGCAAAACAGGAAGGCATGACGGGTCCCGCGCTAATCGATAGCCTGAGACACATGACCAAGGAAGAATTCAAGAAAGCCGTGCTCGAAGGCAGGCCTGAGAAAGGCATGCCCAATTACAATACCACTAAGCTGGTCGTAGACAACATTGACAATCTTTATGCCTACCTCAAGGGCCGCTCCGATGATGCAATCCAGCCAGGACGCCTGCAACTGATTACACAATAATCCCGCACCCGCGCAGATTTCTCCTTCAAAATTCGCACCAGATTACTTGGTGACGAATCGGCAAAACTTTAGCTGTGTTGTGATGTCGAACTAAAATTATCCTTAATGAATAGGGAGAAAAAGTGATGCAGCAATTGCTCCCGCGCCTCATTCTCTCCTTTGTGGCTTTTTCTGTTGCTGTGGCTTTTGCAGATGCCCAAGACAAGACGGAGGCGTATACCGCCACTGTGGATAAGGATGGCGTGCAACATATTCGCGTCATCGGCGGCGGATATTTTTTCAAGCCTGATCGGATCGTGGTGAAGAAAAACATACCCGTGGAACTATCGGTAAGCCGAGAGCCGGGCATGGTGCCGCACAGCATTGTGGCCAACGCACCGGAAGCGGGAATTGTTTTCGATGAATCCTTGAGCAGCAATCCCAAAATCATCATTTTCACTGCGCAAGCGACCGGGGAATATTCTTTTTATTGCAAGAATAAGCTGCCGTTCCTGCCCAGCCACCGCGAAAAAGGCATGCAAGGAATAATCGAGGTGGTGGAATAGTGGATAATCAAGAGAATGCCGATAAAGTATCATACATGCATTTTCAGGTTAATCCATGTTCATAACAGGTATCGGAACCGCCAATCCGTCACAGCGCTACACTCAGGCCGAGTGTTGGCGCGCCCTTCAGGAAAGCAAGCAGTTTAAGCAACTCGACCGGCGCGCGCGCACCGTGTTACAAAAGGTTTTGCTGGGAGAGAACGGCATCCGCACCAGGTTTCTCGCCCTCAATCCGCTGACTGAAGTTTTTGATGCCACCCCCGACAGTCTGCACCAGCGTTTCGTTCAGCACGCGCCAGTTCTTGCCGCACAGGCGGCTGAGAGCGCTTTGCTGCAGGCCGGCCATCAAGCAGATGAAGTAGATGCCGTCATCATCAGCACCTGCACCGGCTATCTCTGCCCGGGGCTTACCAGCTATGTAGCGGAGCGGCTGGAGCTGAGACCGGATGTGCTGGCGCTGGACCTGGTAGGCCAAGGCTGCGGCGCAGCGTTGCCGAACTTGCGCACAGCGGAAGCATTGCTGGCTGCCAAGCGTTGCCAACGGGTATTGTCAATTTGTGTTGAAGTGTGCAGCGCAGCTTTCTATATAGACAACGACCCCGGTGTGCTGATCAGCGACTGTTTGTTTGGCGACGGCGCAGCGGCCGTGGTGCTGGCGGATGCGCCGAATCAGCGTTTCCGCCGCATCGAATGGAAAGCGACTTCTTCATTAATTGACCCGCTTGAGCGTGATACGCTGCGCTTCGAACAAAAAAACGGCATGTTACGCAATATTCTCACCCCGCCTGTGCCGCAACTTGCAGCTCGCCACGCCGAACTTGTTCTCGATGAAGTATTGGACAAGGCGGGCGTGTTGCGCAGCGAGATCAGCACATGGATCTGGCACGCCGGCGGTCGTGATGTCCTGGCCGCGCTTCAGCAGCAGCTCAATCTCGCTGCAACTGACCTCAACTGGAGTAGTGCGGTGCTAAGCGAGTTTGGCAACTTGAGCAGCCCGTTTGTCTATTTTGTGTTGCAGGCGGCGCTCAAAGGAAACGCGCCCGGTGGCTGCTGGTGGCTGTCTTCTTTTGGCGCCGGTTTCAGTTGTCACGGCGCCTTGCTCGAAGTTCTCTAGGCCGAAGGAACGCCGCGTGAGCATGCCGCGTCGTGTTGAACCGGAATGGCTGGATGAATTGGCGCCGGAAGACCCGCGCGCGATCCGCTCGCGGCGTGACATGCAACGCGTCAACTGGTGGATGCAGCAAGCAGGCATTATGCGGCACGCCTTGACCGGATGCCGTGGACAGCGCGCGCCTCGTACGCTGCTCGAATTGGGCGCCGGCGATGGTAGCTTCATGCTGCGGTTGGCGCGACGGTTAGCGCCACGCTGGAAAAACGTCAAGGTAATTTTGCTTGATCGCCAGAATATCGTCAGCAATGACACTCAAGAGGGCTTCAAGGCTCTGGGATGGGAAGCTGAAACAATCACCGGGGATGCATTCGATTTCCTGGAGCAAAAAAAGTATCAAGCTATTGATGTCATCACAGCAAACTTGTTTCTTCACCACTTCGAGCGCGAAAAATTAGCCCAATTGTTGCTGCAAGCCGCCCGGATCACGAATTGGTTTGTGGCATGCGAACCGCGTCGCTCCATTCTGGCGCTGGCCGGAAGCAGGCTGCTGTGGGCAATTGGCTGTAACGCGGTGAGCCGGCATGATGCGGTAGTGAGCGTTCATGCCGGATTTGCCGGGCAGGAACTATCCACGT
>DATMDB010000059.1:0-4742 GCA_035558075.1 Burkholderiales bacterium | reverse complement strand
TGCTGGCCAAAAAGCGATGAATGCGCGACGCGAGGCGCAACTCGATGCCGGGACATCGAGTAAGCCGAGCAACAAAGCAGTCGCGCTTTTTGGCCGCAACCCGCAGGGACGGCGCGGATTTCGGCGCATGCCTTTTTCGCTCTCGGCTGGTTGGAGAATAACCCAACGGCGCGGCTCGCTTCGCGGCCTGCATCCGAAACCGACGCCGTCGCACTATTCGTTTCATTATGTTAGAGGCTCTTGAGGTACTTGAGGCTCTTAAGGAGAGACCATGCGGATAATGCACACCATGTTGCGCGTCGGTAATCTCGAACGCTCAATCGCGTTTTACACCCAAGTGCTGGGTATGAAGGTGCTGCGCAGACAGGATTATCCCGAGGGCAAATTTACCCTGGCTTTTGTCGGTTATGGCGACGAAGCATCTCACGCCGTGCTTGAACTTACTCATAATTGGGAAACCGCTGCCTACGAACTGGGCAACGGCTACGGCCATGTGGCGATCGAAGTTCCGGATGCATACAAGGCGTGCGAAGAAGTGAAGAAGCGCCGCGGCAAGGTGACACGCGAAGCCGGGCCGATGAAGCACGGCACTACGGTAATCGCCTTCGTTGAAGACCCGGACGGCTACAAGATCGAGTTCATCCAGAAAAAATCTGGCACGTAATTCTTGCGCTGCGCGGTTTCACTCAAATGGTTTTTGAGGGCTCTTCAGCGATCATGAGGCGATTGCGACCCGCCTGCTTGGCGCGATAGAGCGCGGCGTCCGCCGCCTGAATTAATTCCTCGGAAGTGCGCCCGTGCAGGGGAAATAGCGCGAGTCCCAGCGTAATGCTGACCACCCCCAGGGTTTGCCCGCTTAAGGTGACATGCATGCCCTGTGCCGCTTCGCGCAGCAATTCCCCGCGCTGGCGCGCGATGCTTAAAGAGGCTTCAGGCAAGACCAGAATAAATTCCTCCCCGCCATAACGGCAGGCAATATCGCTGCCGCGAATCTGGCGTTCAATCAATTGCGCCAGGCTGCGGAGCACCGCATCTCCTGCTTCGTGCCCGTACGTGTCGTTGAAATGCTTGAAATGGTCCACGTCGAGGATGATAACTGCAAGCATGGTTTTTTTGCGTTCGGTGCGAGCGAGCTCGCGCTGCATTACTTCCTGCAAATAGCGCCGGTTATGCAGGCCGGTCAGCGGGTCGTGTATAGACTGCCGGCGCAAAGTTTCACGCAGCCGCAGGTTAGTCACGGCTAGCGCTACTTGGTCGGCGAAAATTGCTGCCAATTGCTGGATCACGTCTTGGTGCTGCGCCTCTTCGCTGCGATTTGATTCTGTGCCCATTTGCAAATGCAAAAGACCCACCGTTTCCGAGTGCACCACCATGGGCACGCACAGATAAGGCAATAGTGGAGCGCCGGCTGCTTTCACGTGATCGCACTGCAGGCCGATGCGCGGATCGTCCACCAAGTGCAGCCGGCCGCGTCGCAGTGCCCAGCATTCTTCCGGCGCGAACAGCGGCCCGCCGATCTCGGGCTCCCCCCAGGTTGCCGAGGCTTCCAGATATTCGCGCGAATCGTGCATCACGAAGAATACACCGGCCTCGCCGGGAAACAGGCGCTTGCCGAACTGGGCGATGGCGTTATAAGCCTCCTTGACGTTCATGCAGGACTGCAGCACCCCGCTCATCTGGCCCAATATCACTTTTTCGTGCTCGCGCTGCTGAAGCAGTCGCGTGCCGTTTTCCAGTTTGCCACCGAGTTCCTTCAAGGCTTTCCGGTCTTGTGTGCCTGCGCGCAGATCGTGGTAGGCTGTAAAGAAAATCGACACCAGCAATAGCAGATTAAGCAGCGCGGCAACGGCAAACGCGGTGAAAATATTGCGCGAGCCTACACTGGCGGCTTCATTGCTGTTTTCCAGCAGGTCTTTTTCCTGCTGTCTTATCTCAGCGATGACGCGGCGGATAGCGTCCATGGAAGTTTTGCCCTTATCCGTCAGCACAACTTTCAATGCGGCTTCAAACCCCGCTTTCCTGCGCAGGGCGATGGTTTCATTGAATTCCCCGATCTTGGTGTTAACCAGCGTATTGAGCGAACCCAGCTGTTGAGCGGCAATAGCCGGATGGCTGGAGTTCAGTTGCCTGAGCTTATTGGCTATGCTGACGATGGCCACGTTGTACGGTTCCAGGTAGCGTTCCTCGCCGGCGATAAGATAGCCGCGCTCGCCGGTTTCCGCATCGGTGAGAAGCTGCAGCACTTCGTCAGCAAGTTTCAGGGTCTTGTGCAGCTCCATTGCCATGTCGTGGGCGGCGATCAGCTTCAAGGTGTTCTGGTAGGCGACAACAGAGACGCCGATATTGGCGGCAAGCAGCAGCAGCACCAAAACGAACCCGAACAGACTTGTTTTGGATAAGAACCACTTCATGCGGTCGTCAAAGCGTGCAACTGCAAAGCGCTTTACCCCCCAACTTTTTCGCCGAGATAGTTGGCGATGCGCGCAAAATCACCAGGAGTCAGATTCTGCGCGCGCCGGCCGGGGTCAATGCTCAGCGCAGCGAAGTCTTCGAGCGTGAGATAGCTGCCCAAGGTGTTACGCAAAGTCTTTCTGCGCTGGGCGAAGGCACTGCTCACGATCCGCGCAAAAAGCGAATCATCCCTTGCCTGCAATTCGCTCGACACACGCGGAAGCATGCGGATCACCGCGGATTCGACGCGGGGTGCCGGCCGGAACGCATGGCTTGGCACGGCCAGCAGTTTTTCCATGGCATAGCGGTATTGTAGCATCACCGACAGCCTGCCATAGGCGCCGCCGCACGGCGCGGCCACCATGCGTTCCACCACTTCTCTTTGCAGCATCACGTGCATATCGCGGATGCGGCTGGCGAAGCGAGTCAAATGAAATAACAGCGGCGAAGAAATATTGTAAGGCAGGTTGCCGATCACACGCAGGTTTTCGCCCAGAGCGAAGAAATCAAAACGCAGGGCGTCAGCGACGTGCACTGTGAGTCGGGAAGCAGGAAATTCGCCAATCAAGCGCGCCGCGATGTCACGGTCAATTTCCACGACATGAAGATGTTTAAGCTGTTCCAGAAGCGGGCGGGTCAGCGCTCCCATGCCAGGCCCGATTTCCACCATGCAATCCGCGCTTCGTGGGGCAATCGCCGCAATGATGGTGTCTATGATTTCCCGGTCAACCAGAAAATTCTGGCCGAATCGTTTTCTGGCAATGTGTTGCATCGTTGAAGGATTGGATGAGGGTCGGCGGCGCGTGCCGGTTTATTTTTTAATATGGGCTCGTAGGGTTTGGCTTGCGCTTCGCGTCCCCTGGCGCATGGCGTTATTTGAGAGCTGCGATGCGAGTCTGATCGCTGTTCTGAGGCTTGTGCTGTCGATTTTGCCGGTCCCCGCCCGATCGAGCGCCGTGCCGTGGTCAACCGAAGTGCGGATGATGGGTAAACCCAGCGTGACATTTACTCCGGAGCCAAAACTAGCGTACTTCAGCACCGGAAGGCCCTGATCGTGGTACATCGCCAGCACGCAATCGCAGCGTTTAAGGCGCTCATGAGTGAACAATGTGTCCGCGGGAAGCGGTCCCTGCACATCAAAGCCCACGTGGTAAAGCTTCTTGACTACCGGGCCGATGATTTGCATTTCCTCATTCCCCAGATAGCCGGATTCGCCGGCGTGGGGATTCAAGCCCGCCACCAATATGCGCGGCGCGGCAATGGCAAATCGCAACACCAGGTCATGATGCAGAATGCGTAGGCAACGTTCCAGGCCGTCTTGGCTGAGCGCAGCCGGCACATCTTTCAAAGCGAGATGAGTAGTCGCAAGCGCGACTCGTAAGCCCCCTCCGGTGAGCAGCATTACTACCTGCCGGGTTGCGGTCTGTTGCGCCAGGTATTCGGTATGCCCGGTGAAAGGGATGCCAGCATCGTTGATTACGCCTTTGTGCACCGGCGCCGTCACCATGGCATCGAAGCGCTTTTCCAGGCAGCCCCGCACTGCTTGCTGCAGCACGCGCATCACGTAACCGCTGTTGGCGGGGTCCGGTTTTCCGGGAACCGCGGGTTTGGCAAGCGGCTCATGCAGCACCAGCAAGCTGCCTGAAGCATGGGCTTTAATGCGGCCCGGCGTGAAATCAACCAGCCTGATTTTCTTCCTCAGCATCGCGGCGCGCTCGGCGAGCAGGGTCTTGTCGGCAATCACCACGATGCGCGCCGGGAGCTTGTGCCGCGCCAACAGCACGCACAGATCCGGCCCGATGCCTGCAGGTTCACCGGCGGTCACGGCGAGGATTGGTAGTGTATTAGCGCGCGGCATGGGTAAGGAACCTCTGATTAAGTCCCACGCGGGCGCGACGCCGACTTTCTGGGATGAGATGCGCGAAGCGAGGCGCAGCGAATGGTTGACCCCCTTCGCAAGCCGAGCGACAAAGCAGATCGCCCGGAGAGGCGCCCCGGACTCGGTCTCGCGCAGCGTGGTGCGGGAAGGGGCGCAAGCTGCTGCAAGAAACACCGTAAAACGGGGCGCTCATGCTGCCGCTCCCGCACCCCAAGCTTCGCTGACCGTGTCGCGGCAGCCGTCCCGTCCGGGTTTCGGCGCAATGCAGCGCTTGCGTCGTTGCGCTCCTCGTGCTTAAGCTACGGCTAGGCACCTTCGTCGCGCGCCTTGCAATCATCCGCATTGCACCAGAAACGCGCTCCGCGGAGGACTTAATCAGAGGCTCCTTATCATGCACAAATATTTCGCGAAT
>DATMDB010000058.1:0-6575 GCA_035558075.1 Burkholderiales bacterium | reverse complement strand
AAGCCGCGTCAATAAAATAAAACTTTTCATTTTGCGCTCCACAGGCGAGTACGCGAATACTGTCAGTATAGACTCGCGTATCTGCTTAGGGAACCTCTGATTAAGTCCTCCGCGGATTGCGTTGCTGCCAAAACGCAGGTGGATGCAAGGCGCGCGACGAAGGTCGTAGCGCGGCTGCGACCCGTTAGCCCAAGGCCCGCTTGCGGGAGCAGCCGCACAAGCTCCGCTCAATGTTATCGAACGCAGCCTTCTGCGCCCCTGCCCGCACCACGCTGCGCGAGACCGAGTCCGGGGCGCACTACGAAGCCGAGGAGCGCAACGACGCAGACACCGCATTTTGCCGCAACCCGAGGGACGGGGCAATCCGGTCACATGGCCTTGTTGTTCGTCGCTTGTTTGGCCTCCACCAAACGGCGCTCCTCACGCCTCGCCCTGTACCCGGATTGCGCACCGTCGCAACCGCGTGGGACTTAATCAGAGGTTCCCTAGTCATCATCTTCCCATTCGAGTTCCGCATAGGCTGCGGTGACGTTGCGGCGGTGGAAAGAATCAAACAGCAACCAGCGGTCGCGTTGAGACAGCCCCACCGTATCCACAGCCTGCTGTAGGGTTTGCCTGCGCTTGATCGCCTCACGCACTTCGCGCAGCAGAATATTCAGATAGTCGGATTCCGCCTGCAGCGCCTGCGGCCAGGGCGCATCGGGCTGTCCGTGACCGGGAATGATGTAGCGCGCTTTAATTCCAGGGAGTTCCTTGAGCACGCTAAGCCAGCCTTTGAGGCTGCCGTCCACCACCGGGATATGCCCTGTGAAAAGCAGATCGGAGAGCCAAAGCGTTTGGGTTTTTTCGTCAAATACGGTGAGGTCGTTATCGGTATGCGCGGTGCGCCAGGCTTGGAGCGTGAGCCTGCGGCCGCCGAGGTCAAGCTCCAGAACGTCCTTGACGGTGAGGGTGGGAAGAATGATTTCGCTGCCCTGGGTTGCGGCCCCCACATCACGTATCAGCGCATTCAGGCAATTGCCGCCGCGTGTTGCCATCGCCGCAGGCAGTTTGTTGTGGCCGACGAACACCGGATGGTCGTCTTTGAAGGCGACGTTGCCGAAAATATGGTCGGGATGAACATGGGTGTTGATGACGTAACAAATCGGCAGGCGGGTCGCGTTTTTCACCGCTTGGCGCAATTTCCGCCCAATCGCGATGCTGCCGCCAGTGTCAATCACCGCAACGCATTTGGCTCCGACGATGAAGCCGATGTTGGCGATGTCGCCGAGATTTTGCGGCGAGCTTTCCTCCTGCACGCCGCTGTGCACGTAAACCCCAGGCGCGATTTCGTGCACCGTGAATGCGTCGCCGCCGCCGGCAAGGGTCGGGCACGCCGCGAACAGCAGACACAATACCGCCGCCATGTGGCTTGCGGAAACGAAAGTTTGGGTGGGGATGATTTTCGCCGTGAGTTTTTCAATGCGCATCTGATACTATTACACAAAAGCCGGAACCGGTAATTTTGCGGCGATATCGGCATTTTCCATATTTAAGGTATTAACTTGAGCGCAGAATCTTTGCACCGTGTTGTCATTGTCGGCGGCGGTGCGGGCGGACTGGAGCTGGCCACGCAGCTGGGCGACAAGCGGGGCAAGAAACGCCTGGCACAAATCACGCTGATCGACAAGACGCGCACGCATTTGTGGAAACCACTGTTGCACGAAGTAGCGGCGGGCAGCATGGACCTCGACACCAATAAACTCGAGTATCAGGCTCAGGCGCACTGGCATCATTTCAGCTTTCGTCTCGGCAGCATGGACGGGCTGGACCGCGCAGCGCGTCAGATTTACGTTGCGCCGACACTTGACGATCAAGGCAATGAGCTGATTCCGCGGCGCGTGATTGCCTACGACACCCTGGTTATTTGCGTGGGCAGCACAGCCAACGACTACGGCACGCCGGGCGCGGCCGAGCATGCAATTGCACTCGATACGGCAGAAGAAGCGGAGCGCTTCCGCCAGCGGCTCATCAACGCCTGCATCCGCGCCAACGCGCAAGCCGGGCCCTTGCGCCCCGAGCAATTGAACGTCGCCATCGTCGGCGGCGGCGCAACCGGCGTGGAACTCGCCGCACAATTACACAACACCACGCGCCAGCTCATCGCTTACGGACTGGATAAGATAGACCCAGAGAAAGATATCAAACTTTCCATCATAGAGGCCGCGGAGCGCATATTGCCGATGTTGCCCGAACGCTTGTCGAAAGCGGCGGAAGAGCAGCTGAAGCCGCTCGGCGTGCGGATTTACACCGGCGAACGAGTGACCGAGGTCGCGGCCAACGCCGTGCAAACGCAAAGCGGCAAAATCATTCCGGCGGAACTCGTCGTCTGGGCGGCCGGCATCAAGGCGCCGGATTTCCTGCGCGAACTCGACGGACTGGAAACGAATCGCATAAATCAATTAATGGTGCGGCCCACGCTGCAAACCACGCACGACGAAAACATTTTTGCCTTCGGCGATTGCGCCTGCTGCCCTTGGCCGGAGAAAGATGGCACAGTGCCGCCGCGCGCACAGGCTGCGCATCAGCAGGCGTCATTTCTGGTGAAAGTGCTGCCCCGGTGGATACGCGGCGAAGCACTGCCGCATTTCCGCTACCGCGATTTCGGCTCGCTGGTGTCGCTGGGGAAATACAGCACGGTGGGCAGTCTGATGGGCGCACTCACCGGCGGCACTCTCTTTCTGGAAGGCTATTTCGCGCGGCTTATGTATCTCTCGCTATACAAAATGCATCTTTATGAGCTGCACGGTTTTTGCAAGGTGTTTTTAGACACCCTGGCACGGCTGATTACGCGCCGCACCGAGCCGCCGGTCAAGCTGCATTAACACAGGATAATGCAAAACTACTGCGAAGCTGGTCTGCTGCTTGTCGCTCGAAACCTCGCCGTACTCCCTCTGTACTGTCTTCTTTTCTCGTTCCTCATGGCGCGTATCCCGGTTTCCTCGCGACGTTTTGCCAACCTGCCAGCCGCCATGATTCCAGGTCGCTGCGTTGCGGTTGAGCGCGTGGTGGCAAATTGATGGATAAGGCGCACTGCACGGCTACTCGTCGTATTTGATGTACTTGAAACGCTGATCTTCATTCGGCGTGCCTTCCAAGGCGCCGCCTTCCTTGGCCGGCTGCCAATGAATCACGCTTTCGATTTTCTTGGCGAGCTCGAAATCCTTGTCGGTGATGCCTTTGGCCGCGTGGTTCATCAGCTTGACGATGACAAACGCATAGGAAACCGTGAGGTCGGGGTGGTGCCACGCGACTTCTGCGAGATGCCCCACCGTGTTCACTACCATCAACGTGCCTTTCCAGCTTCCGGTGCGGTATTTCCTGCGGATCCACCCGTCCTCGTAATACCAGTGCGGCAATTCTTGTTCCAGCCGCGCCTTGATTTCCTGCTCTGAATACACCCGAGCTTGCTTTTCTGTTTCCATCGTAACCTCTTTGTAACTTAACATGAATCACGACCCGACCGCGCATGTTTTAACGTGTTTGGCAGCGGCCGGTTTAAGCGCGTGAGCGGGCACTTTTCATTTCTGACACAAGCTGTTAATTGGACTATTCAGTGCGTTCATTTCTGACACACGCCAGATTTTTGTAGTCTGTTGTAACTTCTTGTATATAAATAGAATAATTGTATTTAACGCACCCGATGAAACGAAACTTGCTTCGGGTATATTATGTGCTATAGTGGGCGGAGGTAATGTAACGCGTTACCTTTCCCTAGAAAGTTGGTAAATCACAATTTTGGAATCAATAAATTATGTTCGCCCTTTTTAGGGGACGTGGTCAATAATACTGTTTTATCTCTAATATGTTTTAAGGAGGAAGTTGTTATGACGATCAAAGCGAAACTGAAACTTTTGCCGTTGGTATTCGCGACGCTGGCTGTTCCTGGCCTGGCGTTTGCAAATGCCGATTTGGCAAAGCAAATAAGTAATCCCCAGAACTGGGCTCACCCGAGCGGCGATTATGCTCTGCATCGGTACAGCACTCTGGCCCAAATCAATAAGGATAATGTCAAGAACCTGAAAGTGGCTTGGACCTTCTCCACCGGCGTATTGCGTGGTCATGAAGGCGGGCCGCTGGTGATCGGCGATACGATGTGGATCCATTCAGCGTTTCCGAACAAAGTGTTCGCGATTAATCTGGATGACCAAACCATCAAGTGGAAGTACACCCCGGTACAAGACCCGAGCGTGATTCCCGTAATGTGCTGCGACACGGTGAACCGCGGTCTGTCCTATGCCGAAGGCAAGATCTTCCTGCAACAAGCGGATACCACCCTGGTAGCGCTGGATGCGAAGAGCGGCAAAGTTGTATGGTCAGTCAAGAACGGCAATCCCAAGATCGGCCAAACCAATACCAACGCGCCCTTTGTGATGAAAGACAAAGTCATGACGGGTATCAGCGGTGGTGAGTTTGGTGTGCAAGGGTTTGTCGCCGCTTATGACATCAACAGCGGCAAGCAGGTGTGGAAGTGCCACAGCGTTGGGCCGGATGATCAAATGTGCATGGATGGCGACAAGACCATGACCTGGACCAATGGCAAGATGGCGCCTGTCGGCAAAGATTCCTCCCTGAAAACCTGGAAAGGCGATCAGTGGAAAATCGGCGGCGGCACCACTTGGGGTTGGTATGGTTATGACCCTGCCCTGAACCTGATGTACTACGGTTCGGGCAACCCCAGCACCTGGAACCCGTCTCAGCGTCCCGGCGACAACAAATGGTCAATGACCATTTGGGCCCGTGACGTGGATACCGGCGCGGCCAAGTGGGTCTATCAGATGACTCCGTTTGACGAGTGGGATTTCGACGGCGTCAACGAGATGATCCTGGCTGACATCCCGGTGCATGGCAAGCAAACCAAAGCAGTAGTGCACTTCGACCGCAATGGCTTCGGCTATACGCTTGACCGCGTGACCGGCGCCCTGCTGGTGGCCGAGAAGTATGATCCGAAAGTCAACTGGGCAACCCACGTTGACATGAAGACCGGCCGTCCGCAAGTGGTCTCCAAGTACTCGACCGCGCAAAACGGTCCCGATGTCGACACCAAGGGCGTCTGCCCGGCGGCACTGGGAACCAAAGATGAGCAACCTGCGTCCTTCAACCCGCAAACCGGCCTGTTCTATGTGCCCACCAACCATGTGTGCATGAACTACGAGCCGTTCAAGGTTGAGTACACCGCAGGCCAACCGTACGTGGGCGCGACCCTGTCGATGTTCCCTGCACCCGGCAGCCATGGTGGCATGGGTAACTTCATCGCCTGGGATGCTGGCACGGGCAAGATCGTTCAATCCAAACCGGAGAAATTCTCGGTGTGGAGCGGCGTTCTGACCACCGCTGGTGGCATTGCCTGCTACGGCACGCTTGAAGGTTATCTGAAGTGTGTGGATGCCAAGAACATCAACAAAGAACTGTACAAGTTCAAGACCCCGTCCGGCATCATCGGCAACGTCAATACCTGGGAATTTAAAGGCAAGCAGTACATCGGTATTCTCTCGGGAATTGGCGGCTGGGCTGGAATTGGCCTGGCAGCGGGTTTGGAGAAAGACACTGACGGCCTTGGCGCCGTGGGTGGTTACAAGGAACTCAACAAGTACACCGAACTGGGTGGCACGCTGACTGTGTTCTCTTTGCCCTGATAGGGAAAGAGGCCGTTTGGCAGATTAGTTGAACCGAATAACTGGCATCTTGACTAACGTTAAGATGCCAGTTTTTTTTGTGGCTGACGAAAATGAAAAAGGCACTACCGATGAAATCTCTAGTTATTCTTTTTGCCGGTTTATTGCTGGCCCGCAGCATGGCGATTGCCGATGACACACCGCTTTACAAGGTGGTTGACGGAGACAAGGTGGATAACAATACGCTAAATGGCTGGAGAACTTGGCGCGCGATGGCTTGCGAACGCTGCCACGGCGCGAAGCAGGAAGGGTTGGTGGGCCCCTCGCTGATTGACGGGCTGAAAAAATTGAGCAAGGACGAATTCAAAAAGACCGTATTGGAAGGCCGGCCGGGAACGGTAATGGCGCCGTTCAAGGAAGCGAAAACCGTGGTCGACAATATTGACAACTTGTATGCTTACCTGAAAGGCCGCTCTGACGGGGCCATCAATCCGGGACATCTGTACGCGATTTCAGATCCAGGCGCAGAGAGTAAATGACATAGCTTTTGGATAAGCGCCGTTTATGTTAAGGAGAAATATGACCCGCATCCTATTCATGCGCTTCTCGCTGCCACTTGTTCTGGCGAGCGCGATTTGCCTCTTCTTCAGTTCGCCGTCCTTTGCTGCCTCGCCGGAAGGGAAAGCCTTCCGCGTCTGCGCCGATCCGAACAATCTGCCTTTCTCCAACAACAAACGCGAAGGCTTTGAAAACAAGATTGCGGAACTGTTCGCTAAAGAACTCGGCTTGCCGGTTGAATATACCTGGTATCCGCAGCGCTTTGGGTTTCTGCGCAATACCCTGCGGGCGCGATTGGAGGGTGGCGGCTATCGATGCGATATCGTAATGGGCGTGCCGTCCAACTACGGGCAAACGGCGACA
>DATMDB010000057.1:0-3376 GCA_035558075.1 Burkholderiales bacterium | reverse complement strand
CGTTTTTTATAGTAAGGGGACGCTTGCTATTATGTGAGATACGCTGTCGGTAGGGCGCCCTTTGATTACACTGCTGGGTGAGCGCCATACCAGACGGGCTTATGCTCCCAGCTAAATTGCACTAGCTCCAGCTGCCTGGATTGGGTTTACCCCGTCCAAGTGCGTTAAAGTATCCGCCGGATCATCAACAACGTCAATGACAGTGAATTAAGCGCGAAGGACGTCGCGATTGCTGTTGTGCTCCCAATCCAGGGCTCGAAACCGGGACTTGAGCATTAACAGTTGTAATAACTAGTTTTTTTCTAATCCCTGACCAATGCGATAATAACGGTAACGAATTGAATCGTGTGCAACAGGTCAAGCCCTATCTAATTGAATTTGAAATGACAGCGGCATTCCAAGCCAAAGTGACATTGAGCGGAGATCTGGGACTGCTGGAAGCGTTCAAGCAGCAGATCAATGCCCTGCTGTCTGAAGAAGGCGTTATTCAGAATTTCCAGGAGCGGTACATTTCACACGACCTGATTTATCGCTTCGAAACCGACCAAGGCATCCCTTTCCCGCCATTCGTCGCAACTTCGGCGGCCTTTCCCGACCTGAAAATCACGGTGGAATGGACCAACCATCGCGATGGCGTAAGGGGAAACGCTGTAATACAGGACGGCAAGCTTGCTGAACAATACACTCAGGCGATCGCCGATTCTGAGCGCATCGGCAGCCCCGTGCAGTTAGACATCGCAATCGAAGAAAACGGTTATCTCAGGCAAGCCATCGTTTTCAAGAACATCGGCGCTGGCGAGTACGCCGGATATATTCTCACCGGCAGACAACATGCCCTGTTCAAAATACGCAAGCAGGACAACCAAACCGTGCTCTACGCCAGCGATGGACTGGAAGCCGAATGGGCGGAACATTGGACTTACAATCCGGAAAGCCGCAACAACGATTACCAGGAAATCGTACCTGGCGAAAAAATTGAGGATGCGCTTTTCCAGATGTTGGAAGCGCTGGTCAACGATTTCCTTGATGAATGGGTGTGGCTTGCCGAAAGCCCGCCGGAAGACATTATCATCGAGCAGCAGAAGTATGAGCGCATGGGGCTGGCCTCGCACCAGGCCAATATCAAGGCGGAGAAAATCAGAAAAATGGCCAGACTGGGCACGGAACGGGGAAACTCCTACCGTTTCAGCACGCTGAGCAATGACTGCGCATGGATAAAAACCGCGATTGTGGAGTGTTGGGAAGAATAATAGCCAAACCAGCGAAGAAAAAAATGCGCGAACACAGTTTTCTGGGTCTTGGCCCTCATGGCTTTCACCGCATTGCCTACACCGAATGGGGTAATCCCGGCAATCCACACGTGGTGGTCTGTGTGCATGGCCTCACGCGCAACGCGCGAGATTTCGATTTTCTCGCCATGGCTCTGGAAAGCGATTGTCACGTGGCATGCCCCGATATCGCAGGCCGTGGACAAAGCGATTGGCTTAGCCACCCCGAGGATTACAGTTACCCGGTTTACCTGTCCGACATGGCGGCACTGCTTGCGCGGATCGGTTCCGGAACCAGAGTGTCCCGATTCATCGCCAGGCTGCTGCACCGCTCATCTGAGCGCTACATTGATTGGGTGGGGACTTCGATGGGCGGGCTGATCGGAATGATGCTGGCGGCACAACCAAAATCTCCGATACGGCGTCTCATAATGAACGACGTCGGTCCGCTGGTTCCCGCCGACGCGCTGCGCCGGCTTGCTGAATACGTCGGCAAGGATTACCGCTTCGCCAGCTTCGCGGAATTCGAAGCCTATGTGCGCAAGGTTTCCGCCCCGTTTGGCCCGCTCAGCGACGCGCAGTGGCGCCATATCGCCATCCACAGCGCAATGAAGTTTGATGATGGAAGCTACGGCTTCAAATACGATCCGAAAATCGGCGAGCCGTTTAAAAGCGGATTTTTCCAGGACGTGGATTTATGGCAGTACTGGGAAAAAGTGCGCTGCCCGGTGCTGATTTTGCGCGGGGCGGAGTCCGACCTGCTGTCCAGAGAAACCGCGATGATAATGTGCAAGCGCGAACCACGCACTGAATTGGTGGAACTGCCCGGGATTGGTCACGCGCCAATGCTGATGTCGGCAGACCAGATCAAAATTGTGCGCAATTTTCTCCTCGCCTCAGACTGAAAGAACGCGGCTCGCGGCGGGCGCCAGCGAGGCTGCGCCCCGAGGAATATGCGGGAGCGGCAACGGAAATTCATCAACTAGCAGCTGCTTCCCCGCGCTTTCATCTCATTCAGGCAGGTCACCGGCAAGCCGCATTGCGTCGTCGGCATTCATTTCGCAAATCAAATCCACGCCCGCAGCACTCAAGCGCCTGGCTGCGGCCGCCGGCCTGCCGTCGTCGTGAACAAGCGACCACTGCGCGTGGTTCAGCAACAACGCAAGCTCCAGCGCGCGTCCCAGGGTCAGTGCAAAACGCCGGGCGCCGGCTTCGAGTTGTGCGTTACCGGTTTTTGTTGCTGCCAGGAACCATTCCTCGGCGTGCGTAAGTGTTTTTTTCACAGAATCCGAGACGGCGCTCAAGCTGGATTCGCGTACCTCGGCAAGCAGGCGCTGCGCTTCCTTGCGCACCACGCCAAGCCCGTCCATGGCCTGTACCGCACGCAAGGTATCCAGCGCCAGAACGTTGGTTGTGCCCTCCCAGATTGAAAAAACCTGCGCGTCGCGCAGAAGCTGGGGTATGCCGGTGTCCTCGACATAACCCGCGCCACCGAAACTTTCAACGACTTCGGAGAGCACGGCAACCGATTGCCGTGCAGTGGTGAGCTTGGCAATCGGGATGAACGCACGCAGCAACTCCGCCTGCCCGGGTTGCGACTCGCCCGCCTCGTCTCTACCAATCAATGCCGCGAGGTGAAAAACCAGATGGAACGCGCCCTCGAATTCCGCCTGCATACCTGCCAGCGTATCCACATGCAGCGGTTTTTGCGCAAGTTCCGCGCCGAACGCGTGGCGTTTATGGGCGTAGTCCCGCGCCAGCGCGATTCCCCTACGCATCATGGCCACGGAACTCACCGCATTCCAGGTGCGGGTAATGTTGAGCACGGGGGCGATATTGCGTACGCCGTTGGCGGAATCCATCACAAGCTCGGCCTTTGTGCCATCAAGGGTCAATTCCGCGGTCGGCACCTTGCGCGTGCCGAGCTTGTCCTTGAGCCGGTTGATCGTCCACGCGTTCTTCGTCCCGTCGGGCAGGTACTTCGGCACGAGGAACAACCCGAGCCCCCGCGTGCCGGCCGGCGCGCCCTCGGGACGCGCCAGCGTCAGCGCCAGGTCGGCGTTGGCGTTGGAGGCGAACCACTTGTCGCCCCAGAGACGCCACGTCCC
>DATMDB010000056.1:0-3447 GCA_035558075.1 Burkholderiales bacterium | reverse complement strand
GTGGCAGGTTTGCAGGCGATCGCCACCGCGAAGCGCCTGGGTTGCGTCGTCGAGGCGTTCGACGTGCGCCCGGCGGTGAAAGAGCAGGTGGCGAGCCTGGGCGCGAAGTTTGTGGAGGTGCCGCTTTCTGAAGAGGAAAAGAAACAGGCAGAAACCGCGGGCGGTTATGCGCGCGAAATGTCGGAGGACTACAAAAGGCGCCAGGCGGAACTGATACACGACCGTGCCATCGCTTCCGACGTCGTCATCACCACTGCGCTGATTCCGGGCAGACCCGCGCCGGTGCTGATCAAAGAGGAGACGGTAAAAGCCATGAAGCCCGGCTCGGTGATTGTGGACATGGCAGTGGAAGCGGGCGGCAATTGTCCGCTGTCGGAGCTGGACAAAATTGTGGTGAAGCACGGCGTCAACATCATCGGCATCGCCAATCTGCCGGCGCTGGTGGCGGCGGATGCGAGCTCCCTCTACGCGCGCAACCTGCTCAACTTCCTGAGCCTTATGCTGGATGCAAAAACCGGCGCGCTCAGCATCAACCGCGAAGACGAAATCATCGCGGGCACGCTGGTGTGCATGGACGGCGAAGTGATTAAAAAAACGTGAGGAGTGAGGCGTCAGGTGTGAGGCCTATTAAAGCAAGCATGTTTTTACCCTTCACTCTTTACCCCTTACTCTTCACTGATTTTGCTAGGGAGCTGATATGACTGGAACCATCGACCCAACCATCATCAATATCACGGTATTCGTGCTGGCGGTATTCGTCGGCTACCACGTGGTGTGGAATGTCACTCCGGCGCTGCACACGCCGTTGATGTCGGTGACCAACGCAATTTCCGGCGTCATCATCGTCGGCGCAATTCTCGCTGCCGGCCCCACTGAAGTGGACTTCGGCATGATCGTCGGTTTTGTCGCGGTGGCGCTGGCGGCAGTAAATGTTTTCGGCGGCTTTCTGGTGACACAGCGCATGCTGGAGATGTTCAAGAAAAAGACGCCCAAGGGTGAATAAGGAAAGCCGGCATGACCATTAATCAAGTCGCTCTCACATATCTCGTCGCCTCGGTCTTTTTCATCTTGGCGCTGAAAGGTCTGTCCTCCCCGGTCTTGGCGCGGCGCGGCAACCTGTTCGGCATCGTCGGCATGGCGATGGCGGTGTTGACCACGCTTGCCATTACCCGAGGCGTGTCACTGATTGTGCTGGCGATTGCTGCAGGCGGCACGGTGGGCGCGATCGTCGCGCGGCGCGTACAAATGACGCAAATGCCGCAACTGATCGCAGCGATGCACTCCCTCGTGGGCTTGGCGGCGGTATTGATCGCGATTGCAGCAGTCAACAATCCTGCGGCATTCAACATTCCGGTGCCGCTGCCCCGGGGTAACCGCATGGAGCTGTTTATCGGCACGTTTATCGGCGCGATCACTTTCTCCGGCTCGGTTATCGCTTTCGGCAAACTCGCCGGCAGGATTTCCAGTGCACCGGTAGTGTTCAAGGGGCAGCACTGGCTCAACCTGATTCTCGCCATCGTCATGATCGGCTTCGGTCTCGCCTTCTTTTTCGCCACTCCCGACTCTCAGTGGCCGCCTTTCATCATCATGGCCGCGATTGCTTTCTTACTGGGCTTCTTGATCATCATCCCCATCGGCGGCGCCGACATGCCGGTGGTGATTTCCATGCTGAATTCCTACTCCGGATGGGCGGCGGCCGGAATAGGTTTTTCGCTTAACAACAACATGCTGATTATTTCCGGCTCGCTGGTGGGATCGAGCGGCGCGATTCTCTCGTACATCATGTGCAAGGCGATGAACCGTTCCTTCTTCAGCGTTATCCTGGGCGGCTTCGGCGCAGCAGAAGGCGCGGCTGCCGCAGGGGCGCAAAAGAGAACCGTGAAAAGCGGCAGCCCCGATGACGCTGCGTTCCTCATGGCTAACGCCGAATCAGTAATCATCGTGCCGGGATATGGGCTAGCCGTGGCGCGCGCCCAGCACGCAGTGAAGGAAATGGCCGAGAAGCTGCACGCCAAAGGCGTCAACGTACGCTATGCAATACATCCGGTGGCAGGGCGCATGCCTGGACACATGAACGTGCTGCTCGCCGAAGCCGACGTGCCCTACGATCAGGTGTTCGAAATGGAAGACATCAACAATGAATTCGGCACTACCGACGTAGCGCTCATCCTCGGGGCCAATGATGTGGTCAATCCGGCTGCGAAATCGCCGGGTAGTCCGATTTACGGCATGCCCATTCTGGAGGCCTACAAGGCGCGCACCATACTGGTCAACAAACGCTCGATGGCGACAGGCTATGCGGGGCTCGACAACGAACTCTTCTATATGGACAAAACTATGATGGTATTCGGCGACGCGAAGAAAGTGATCGAGGATATCATCAAGGCGCTATAAAAAAAGAGCAGGACGGGCGGTCCCCTTTAAATTCTCTCAACAACCCGCCCTGCTTAAAAAAACACTTACCATGGTCAAATTTGCTTATTGCGCCGTAATTAAATCAGCGGGAGCAATCGGACTGCTGTGTGGCTGCGGGTAAGCGGTATTCAGTGTGCCCGGCTAAGCCGCCGAGCCTGAAAGCCAGCACCGAAATAATCAGCGCTACGGCGATGTTTGCGTACACGGGGTTCAATTTTGTCAACATGGCACATCCCCTTTCTGAATCATCGAAACCACTTGCTGCTCGCGAATCCAATTACTAATTTCTCCGCCTTATATGCAGCAACCGCTGTGCCAGGAAGTGCCGCCTTCAATGATATTCTTTTAAAAACAATACATTAAGCCGACGAATGTTTACTTGAGCCGACGAACGTTGATCTGGGCTGACGAACGTTTATCCGCGATCCGGCTTGAAGGGAAAGGTATGAAGCAGTTCACAAAACTGCGGGGATAGGCTCTCGTCAAGTGTCAGAGAGTCGTCTGTGATGATGAAATTTGGACTTGGGGAACCTCTAATTAAGTCCTCCGCAGATTGCGTTGCAGGCAAAATGCGGATGAATGCAAGGCGCGCGACGAAGGTCGTAGCGCGGCTGCGACCCGTTAGCCCGAGGCCCGCTTGCGGGAGCAGCGCACAAGCTCCGCTCCACGTTATCGAACGCAGCCTTCTGCGCCCCTGACCGCACCACGCTGCGCGAGACCGAGTCCGGGGCGCACTACGAAGCCGAGGAGGGGGCGGTTTCAAGCGTGAAGTGCAACACCTTACAGGACGTAGGCTGTTGCACTTCAAAATTGATTGCGCCATGCTTTTGAGTCGGCGATGAAAGCCTTCGAGGACATGTGGCGCGGTGCCCCCGTCAAGCTTGACCAGCATGACGTAACGGCTTGTTCGCTCGACAAGGGTGCCGACCGAAGAGCGGTTCATAGCGCCCTTGATGAGGTCGCCTTCCCAATGACCCGGGACGATGCGTGCGACCACCTCCGGCGCGCGCAGGTCGATGGAGGTCATGTTGG
>DATMDB010000055.1:0-8831 GCA_035558075.1 Burkholderiales bacterium | reverse complement strand
GGGCTTTCGGCAAGGTCAAGGTGTCCCGCTTTCCACATTTTCCACATCGCGGGCAGCACTACTCCTGTTGCAGTCGTGTTGGAAATAGTCCCGTCCGCAACGCGCTTGGACAGTGCCCTAAGCTGATCCTGGGAGACCTTGGTTTGCGAAAAGCTGAGATTTTCTTCGTTTAGCTTCGCTCTGAGTGGGCCGAGAATCCAGTTCGCAAGGTTTGGTACTTCTTCCTTCGGTGCATCCTTAAAGGTAGACAACGCAAACGTTGACGTTTCACGACTTGCCGCGAGCTGATTCGCCTGCTCAATTGAAAGCCCATAGGCGACAATCTTACTATGTTGCACCCCTAGCGATTCGGGCATGGATGCTTTGACCTGCTCGATCCACTTTTCCGGCACCTCGAGCGGCAGCAGGTCGGGATCAGGAAAATAACGGTAGTCGTGCGCTTCCTCCTTGGTTCGCATCGAGCGCGTCTCATCCTTGTCGGGATCATAGAGCCGGGTTTCCTGCTCAATCATGCCGCCGTTCTGCATGATTTCAATTTGCCGCGCCGCCTCGAATTCGATGGCGCGCTCGAGAAAACGGAATGAGTTGAGATTCTTGATTTCGCAGCGTGTACCGAGCTTGTCCGAACCTTTGTGGCGCACCGAGACGTTGGCGTCGAAACGGAAAGAGCCTTCCTCCATGTTGCCATCACAAATGCTAATTTCTTCCACTACAAGAAAATGGAGCGCTTCGGCGTAGGCCACTGCTTCTTCTGCCGAGCGCATGTCGGGCTCTGAAACGATTTCCAGCAGAGGCGTGCCAGCTCGGTTGAGGTCTATGCCGCTTAGCTTGGTAAGGTCTCGATGCTCGTTAATTAAAGGATTTCCGACGACCGCCAGCCCGGCAACCATATAGCCCACCACTCCACTAATAGCCTCGCCGTGAAAAGATTTCCCCGCGTCTTCTTCCAGGTGGGCACGCGTGAGGCGCACCTTGATTGCGCCGCGTGTCGGCGAAACGATGTCTATTTCGCCGCCCTGCACGATGGGAATCTCGTACTGGCTGATCTGGTAGCCCTTGGGCAAATCGGGATAGAAATAATTCTTTCGCGCGAATACCGAGCGCCGGTTGATCATTGCGTCAACCGCCAGGCCGAATTTGATGGCTTTTTCCACTGCGGCCTTGTTCAGCACCGGCAGCACGCCGGGAAGTGCAATGTCAACCGCACAAGCCTGTACGTTAGGCTCAGCACCATACGCGGTCGATGCGCCGGAAAATATTTTAGAGCGGGTCGAAAGCTGCGCGTGCACCTCAAGCCCGATAACGGTTTCCCATTGCATCTCAGATTCCCTCCGGCATGCGTTTGTGCCAATCCGTCGCCTGCTGGTACTGGTGTGCGATATTCAGCATGCGCGCTTCACTGAAATAATTGCCGATAACATGCAAACCCACCGGAAGTGTTTTATTGCCGAAGCCGCAAGGAATCGACATGCCGGGAAGACCCGCGAGGTTCACCGCGATAGTGTAAATATCGGAAAGATACATTTGCACCGGATCGCCGGATTTCTCGCCAAGATTGAAGGCGGTGGTCGGGCTGGTCGGCCCCATGATGACATCGCATTTTTTAAACGCCTCTGCAAAATCGCGCGCAATAAGCCGCCGCAGCTTCTGCGCCTTGAGATAATACGCGTCGTAGTAGCCATGCGATAAAACGTAGGTGCCGACGAGTATCCGGCGCTTCACTTCGGCGCCAAAGCCCTGGGCGCGAGTCTTGCGGTACATGTCGAGAAGATCGTGGTATTGTGGCGCGCGGTAGCCGTAACGCACGCCGTCGTAGCGCGAAAGATTGGATGAGGCTTCCGCGGGAGCGAGCACGTAGTACACCGGAATCGAAAGTTTGGTGTTGGGGAGCGAGATTTCAACCATGGTCGCACCGAGCTTTTGGTATTGTCCAACAGCAGCTTCCACCGCCTGCGCCACGTCATCGCTTAAACCTTCGGCAAAATATTCCTTGGGCAGGCCGATTCTGAGTCCCGCAAGCGACTTGGCCAGATCGCGGGTGTAATCTTCCGGCGGCCGCTCCAGGCTGGTGGAATCGCGCTCATCGAATCCGGCCATGACATTCAGCATCAGTGCAAGATCTTCTGCGCTTCTCGCCATCGGGCCACCCTGGTCAAGGCTGGACGCGAAAGCAATCATGCCGTAGCGGGACACTACGCCGTAAGTAGGCTTTATTCCCGATATTCCACAAAGCGCCGCAGGTTGGCGGATCGAGCCGCCGGTGTCGGTGCCAATCGCCGCCGGCGCCATGCGCGCGGCAATCGCGCATGCCGATCCGCCGGAGCTGCCGCCGGGAACCGTTTTCACGTCCCAAGGGTTTTTCACGGGCCCATAATGGGAAGTCTCACTGGATGAACCCATGGCGAATTCATCCATGTTGGTCTTGCCCAGATTCACCATCGCCGTCTCTTTGAACCGCTCCACCACATGGGCATCATAAGGCGCAATGAATTCGGAGAGGATTTTTGAGCCACAGGTGGTTCGCCATCCTTTCGCGCAGAAAATATCTTTTTGTGCAACGGGAATGCCGGTTAACGGTTGTGCCAGGCCCTGCGCAATCCTGGAATCGGCCGCGCGCGCCTCCAGCAAGCTCGCTTCCTCGTTCACGGTGATAAATGCGTTGTAAAGGGGGTTGAGCTTTTTGATGCGCCCGAGAAATTCACGGGTAAGCTCGGCACTGGAAATTTTTCTCGCAGCAAGCAGGCCGGAGAGTTGTTTTAAACTGGAGTTGAGCATTCAATAAATTTTGGTGAACGGGTGAAAAGCAATGTGGAACACCTCGCCACTCGTTCAATCATTCACTCTATGACCTTGGGAACGAGATACAAGCCTGCTTCCACCTGAGGTGCGACCGACTGAAATAATTCGCGCTGATCGGATTCCGTCACGGCATCGCCGCGCAGCCGCAGCGCCACGTTCTGAGCATGTGACATCGGCTCGATGCCCTTGGTATCCACCGCCTGCATTTGTTCGATGAGCGCAAAAATTCCCGACAACTGCTTGAGCACGGCAGCTGCCTCTTTATCATCTATTGCGATACGCGCCAGGTACGCAATGCGTTTGACATCGTCAAGAGATAAGGACATGAACAACCTTGATAACCCATTGCCCTTGCGGGCGGGCGCCTTTTTTCCCGAAATTTTGCCGTTTGCGGCCTTTTAAATCTTTAAATCATCAAGCATAATAGAGTATCATAATCCATTTGTGCAGACGCACTCACCTTTACTCAGCGGAACATTTGACATGTTTGGATTTTTAAACAGCTATTTTTCCAACGACCTGGCGATAGATTTGGGCACGGCCAACACCCTGATTTACGTGCGCGGCAAGGGCATCGTGCTCAACGAACCGTCGGTGGTGGCGATCCGCCAAGACGGCGGGCCGAACGGCAAAAAAATCATCCAGGAAGTAGGCATGGGGGCCAAGCAGATGCTCGGGCGCACTCCCGGCAACATCACCGCGATCCGGCCGATGAAAGACGGCGTGATCGCCGACTTCACTATTACCGAGCAGATGCTCAAGCTGTTCATCAAGAGGGCATATGAATCGCGGTTCTTCAGCCTTTCTCCGCGAATCATCGTCAGCGTGCCCTGCGGCTCGACCCAAGTGGAACGCCGGGCAATCCGCGAATCGGCGATCGGGGCCGGCGCCAGCAAGGTTTATCTCATCGAGGAGCCGATGGCGGCGGCGATCGGCGCCGGCCTGCCGATCGCCGAAGCGACTGGCTCGATGGTGGTAGACATCGGTGGCGGCACCACTGAGGTCGGCGTGGTCTCCCTGGGCGGAATTGTCTACGCCGGCTCGGTGCGCGTGGGCGGCGACAAATTCGACGATGCCATCATCAGCTACATTCGCCGCAACTACGGCATGCTGATTGGAGAAACTACCGCCGAAACGATAAAGAAGGAAATCGGCTCCGCCTTCCCTGGAAGTGAGGTGCGCGAAATGGAAGTCAAGGGACGCAATCTTGCGGAAGGCATTCCCAGGAGCTTCACCATTTCAAGTAACGAAATCCTGGAAGCGCTTACCGATCCCTTGAACAGCATCGTCAGCGCGGTCAAGTCCGCCCTTGAGCAAACCCCGCCGGAACTCGGCGCAGACATCGCGGAGAAAGGCATGGTGCTGACCGGCGGCAGCGCGCTGCTGCGTGACATTGACCGCCTGCTGATGGAGGAAACCGGATTGCCGGTGATTGTTGCCGACGACCCGCTCACCTGCGTGGTGCGTGGCTCGGGACAGGCGCTGGAAAAAATGGACAAACTGGGCAATATTCTTGCCGATGATTGATTTTAGGTTTCGAGTTTCGAGTAACGGGTTAAGGAACCTCTGATTAAGTCCCGCGTGGCCGCGACGGCGGCTTTTCGGGATGGGATGCGCGAAGCGAGGTGCAGCCAATGGCCATTCCCCTTGGCAAGCCGAGCGACAAAGCAGACCGCCCGGATAAGCCCCGTCCCTCCGGGTTGCGGCAAAATGCGGTGTCTGCTGTGTTGCGCTCCTCGGTGTCGTAGTCCTAGCTACGACCTTCGTCGCGCGCCTTGCATCCATCCGCATTTTGCCTGCAACGCGGCTCACGAAGGACTTAATCAGAGGTTCCTTAGGTTGGATTTAGACAAATTGCATTGCAGAACCTGACGGGGGACTCGAAACGCATGACTCGAAACTGATGGACACCCAGCTTCCGCCTCTTTTCAAACGCGGCACCAGCCCTCTTACCCGCCTGGTAATTTTCACGCTGCTCTCCCTGCTGCTGTTCATTACCGACGCCCGCTTAAAGTATCTGGAAACATTCCGGCTGTCGCTGTCGGTAGTCATCTACCCTTTGCAGAAACTCGCCACCGCGCCGGGGTTGCTTCTGGACCGCGCCAGCGGTTTCTTCGCCACCCAGTCTTTTCTCACCAACGAAAACGCCAGCCTCAAGCAGCAAAACCTGCTGAACGCGGCAAAGCTTCAGCGCTACCAGACATTAGAGGAGGAAAACAACCGCCTGCGGCGACTGCTCAATGCCCGCGACGGTTTTCAGGGTAACGCAACGCTTGCTGAAATTCTCTACTCCGGACGCGATTTGTTCTCGCGCCGCATCGTCATTGACAAGGGCCGGCAGGACGATATTAAGTCTGGCCAAGCGGTGGTGGACGATATCGGTGTCATCGGACAGGTGACGCGCGCTTATCCTTTCGTGAGCGAAGTCACGCTGATTACCGACAAGGAGCAGACAGTGCCGGTGGAGGTGGTGCGTAGCGGTCTGCGCGCGGTGGTGTTCGGGGCGGGGGAGTCGGGCGAACTGGAACTGCGCTACATGCCGGTAAATGTCGAAATCCAAACCGGCGATGAGCTGGTCACCTCGGGCATAGACGGAACCTACCCGTACGGATTGCCGGTCGCGGTGGTTTCAAGAATCGAGCGCAACGCAGCCTACGCGTTTGCACACATCCTCTGCACACCCAACGCGGGAGTTAACCGATACCGGTATGTTCTGGTGCTATCATCACAGCCGCAAATTCCCGAAAACCCGTTAACAGACCAGGCGCCCGCGACCCGGAGCAAGGCGAAAAAAGCCAGGAGAGGAAATTGACACCTACCCCAGCCACCCAAGCGCAGGAATTTCTGCTGCCGGTGAAGACCAGCTTCATCCTCCTTACCCTTGCGATTGCGTTCTTCCTCAATCTGCTACCGTGGTCGGGCTTCGGCCTCCTGATCAGACCTGATTTTGTCGCATTGACCCTGGTCTACTGGTGCATCCACTGGCCGCGCAAGGTGGGCATTGCCACTGCATGGGGAACAGGCCTGCTGTTGGATGTGGCGGATGCCACGTTACTCGGGGAGCATGCGTTCGCCTATTCGCTACTCGCCTATCTCTCGATCATGCTGCGCCGCCGCGTGCGGCTGTTCGGCCTGCGCGAGCAAGTGTGGTACATCCTGCCGGTATTGTTAATCACGCAGCTTGCCATCCTGTTGATCAAGGTTTACAGCGGTGCGGTCTTTATCGGCTGGGGATATTTTTTGAGCAGCGTTACCGGCTCTCTGTTGTGGCCCGTTCTTTCGGCGCTGCTATCGGTTCTGCTACGCCTCAAGCCCGAACCCGACCAGATATGAACCGCAGTGTAGAGCTGAAGGACCATCAGCGCGAACTCTATTATTTCAAGCTGCGACTTATGATTGCCGCTGGCTTCGCGCTGCTGCTGTTCTTTCTGTTGTTTTTGCGGTTTTTCTATCTGCAAGTCATCCAGCATGAGCATTACCGCACGCTCGCCGAAAATAACCGCATTTCGATTGTGCCCATCGTTCCCAACCGTGGCTTGATTCTCGACCGCAATGGCGCGGTACTGGCGCACAACTATTCAGCGTACACACTGGAAATCACGCCGTCCAAGGTAGACAACCTCGAAGCACTCATCAACCAGCTTGCCAGGCTGGTGGAAATCACACCCAAGGACCGCAAGCGTTTCCGCAAGCTCCTCGACGAGAGCAAGAACATAGGAAGCCTGCCGATACGCACACGGCTAAACGATATTGAGGTGGCGCGTTTCGCCGTGAACCGCTACCGTTTCCCCGGCGTGGAAATCAAGGCGCGCCTGTTCCGGCATTATCCCCTTGGAAACATGGCGTCGCATGTCGTCGGCTATATCAGCAGGATCAACGACGATGACCTGCAATGGCTGGAGGAAAAAGGCGAGCTGGCCAATTACCGCGGCTCGGATTACATTGGCAAAACCGGCATTGAGCAAAGCTATGAAACGCGGCTGCACGGCAAGACCGGTTTCGAGCAGGTGGAAATCGACGCCGGCGGGCGCGCAGTGCGTACTTTGAATCGGATCTCCCCGGTTTCCGGAAGCAATCTTCTGCTTGCACTCGATGCGCGGCTTCAGGAATTCGCAGAGAGAGCGTTTGGCAACTACCGTGGTGCGCTGGTGGCGATCGAACCTTCCAGCGGAGGGGTGCTGGCGTTCGTGAGCAAGCCGGGCTTCGATCCCAACCTGTTCGTGGACGGCATCGACCCGCAAAGCTGGGAAGTACTGAATAATTCGCCTGACAAGCCGCTTACCGACCGCGCGCTGCGAGGTCAATATCCGCCCGGCTCGACTTTTAAGCCGTTTCTGGCGCTGGCCGGACTAGAGCTCAACAAACGCAGTCCGCAATACACCATCAACGACCCGGGATACTTCTCCCTGCCCGGCAGCACCCACCGCTATCGCGACTGGAAAGCCGGCGGCCACGGCGTGGTGGATTTGCACAGATCGCTAGTGATTTCGTGCGACAGCTACTACTACAGCCTCGCCTACGATCTCGGAATTGATAATATTCACAATTTCATCAGCCAGTTCGGCCTGGGCCAAAAGACCGGCATTGACATCCAAGGCGAAGAACTGGGCTTGCTGCCCTCGCAAGAGTGGAAGCTAAAACGCTTCAAGGAAAAATGGTTTGCCGGAGATACCGTGAGCGTGGGCGTCGGCCAGGGCTATAATCTGGTCACTCCGTTGCAGCTTGCCCATGCCACCGCCATTCTCGCCACCAACGGCATTGCTTTCCGCCCGCGTCTGGTGCGCTATATTCAGGACAGCAAGACCAACCAATTGCAAACCATTCCCAGCGAAGTGCTGTACAGCCTTAATTTCAAACCGGCGAATTTGGACTTGATTAGAAAAGCCCTGATTGATGTGACCGGCCCTGACGGCACGGCGGCGCGCGCCGGGGCGAACAGCGCCTACCCCATCGCCGGCAAAACCGGCACCGCGCAGGTTATTGCCTTAAAGCAAAACGAGAAATACACGGAGAACCGGGTGAATGAGCGGCAACAGGATCATGCGCTGTTCATCGCTTATGCGCCGGCGGATAATCCGCAGATCGCGCTCGCCGTGCTGGTGGAAAACGGCGGCCACGGCTCTGCCACCGCAGCGCCGCTGGCACGCCAAGTATTAGACTTTTACCTGCTGGGAAAGCGGCCGCAAAGCGCCATTCCTGCGCGTGACGACAAACAGGAAGCCAATGATTAAACGCCTATGGCACTATCTTACCGCGCATATTGACGGCTTTCTGTTCGGGGCGGTTTGCCTGTTGATGCTGCTGGGGTTGTTCGTGCTCTACAGCGCGACTGGACAGGACCTAGCCAAAACCAGCAACCAATTCGCAAGCATGTTGATTGCGCTCGCCGTGATGTGGGCGGTGTCCAACGTCCCGCCGCAGCACCTGATGCGCCTGTCGCTGCCAACGTATGCCTTGGGAATGGCGTTACTGATAGCAGTCGCTCTGTTTGGCGATGTAGTCAACGGCGCGCGGCGCTGGCTGCATATCGGGGTGACCCGCATCCAGCCCGCCGAAGTCATGAAAATCGCGGTGCCGCTGATGCTTGCCTGGTATTTCGACAAACACGAAACAGCGCTGCGCTTTAAAAACTATGTGGTGGCAATCCTGCTGCTGCTGGTTCCAGTGGTCCTGATTGCGCGCCAACCGGATCTAGGCACAGCGCTACTGATTGCGGCGTCCGGCTTTTATGTGCTGTTCCTTGCTGGATTGGGTTGGCGCATCATGCTCTCCATCTTGGTGCTGGGCCTTGGCAGTCTGCCAGTGCTGTGGTCGGTGTTGCGCGAATACCAGCGGCAACGGATTCTTACCCTTCTCGATCCCTCGACCGATCCGTTGGGGGCGGGCTATCACACCATTCAATCCACGATTGCGGTAGGCTCGGGCGGGGTCACCGGCAAGGGATGGTTGAACGGCACGCAGTCGCATTTGGAATTCCTGCCTGAGCGCCACACTGATTTTGTGTTCGCGGTGTTCAGCGAGGAATTCGGCCT
>DATMDB010000054.1:0-2101 GCA_035558075.1 Burkholderiales bacterium | reverse complement strand
GATTTGCCGTACAACTTCTGCGACCAGTTGGCGAAGCTCATTCCGGTGCAAGCGGGAAAAACCATCACGCTGCAAATGGCGCGGGCGATGGAACCGCAGCTCAAGGAGCGCGAGCAGAAAGAAGAGGAAGTGCGCGAATTGCTGGCGCTCGCGGAACGGGTGGAAGGCTTGACGCGCAACGTTGGCATGCACGCGGGCGGCGTTTTGATCGCGCCGGGCAAGCTCACCGATTATTGCCCCATTTATGTGGCGCAAGGGGCCGAAGCGGTGGTGAGCCAGTTCGACAAGGACGATGTCGAGCAAATCGGGCTCATCAAATTCGATTTTCTGGGCCTCACCACGCTTACCGTGCTCGATTGGGCGGTGCGCTACGTGCGCAGCCTCAAGCCCGGGCTCAAGGAGTTTTCTCTCGATGACCTGCCGCTCGACGACAAGGCCACGTATGAAATATTTGCATCGGGCAATACCACCTCGGTTTTCCAATCGGAATCAAAAAGCGCCAAGGACCTCGAGCGCAGGCTCAAAGCGGATTGCTTTGAAGACCTGATCGCGTTGATGGCATTGAACCGCCCGGGGCCGCTGCAATCAGGCATGGTGGACGATTTCATCAAGCGCAAGCACGGCGTGGAAAGACCGGAATATTTTCATCCCGAGCTCGAGCCGGTGCTTAAGCCCACTTACGGCGTGATTGTGTACCAGGAACAAGTCATGCAAATCGCCCAGGTGCTGGGCGGCTACAGCCTGGGCTCTGCCGATTTGCTGCGCCGCGCGATGGGCAAGAAGAAGCCGGAGGAAATGGCCAAGCACCGCAGTATTTTTATCCTGGGCGCAGTGAAACACGGGGTCAGGACCAGGCAGGCGGAGCAGCTCTTCGGGCTGATGGAAAAATTCGCGGAATACGGATTCAATAAATCGCATTCTGCGGCGTATGCCATGGTGGCATACCAGACAGCTTATCTCAAGGCGCATTACCCTGCGGCATTTATGGCTGCCACACTGTCAGCGGAAATGGACGACACCGACAAGGTGCAGATTTTTTACCAGGATTGCATTGCTAACCACCTTGAAGTACTGCCGCCCGATATCAATTTGAGTGATTACCGCTTTGTGCCTGTGGAGGACAGGCAAATCCGCTACGGGCTGGGCGCGGTCAAGGGTACAGGTGAAGCGGCGATTACCGCGATTGCTCGCGCACGTGAAGCGCAAGGGCCGTTCCGTGACTTGTTTGATTTCTGCCAGCGCATAGACAAGCGCGTCGTCAATCGCCGCGCTGTCGAATCGCTGATACGCTGCGGCGCATTCGATTCGCTCAACCCTCAACGCGCAAGTCTGCTGGCGTCAGTAGGCGTCGCCATGGAAAGTGCGGAGCAGGCGCAGCGCTCAGTCAACCAGGTAAGCTTGTTCAAGGAGCTTGAAGAGGGCGCCGGCACGCAGAATCTTGCTCTGGCGTCTGTGCCGGAGTGGCCGGAGCCGGTGCGGTTGCAAAACGAAAAAATGGCGCTGGGTTTTTATTTCAGCGGCCACCCGTTCACTGCCTATCAGAAAAGCGTGCAGGGCTTTGTTAAAATCCGCTTGAGCGAACTTTCGCCACAGCCGCAGCCGGTTCTGCTCGCGGGCGTCATCTACAGCGTGCGCATTCAGCGGACGAGGCGCGGCAGGATGGCGATCGTGGTTCTGGATGACGGCCGCAGCCAGGTCGAAACGGTGGTGTTCAGTGAATTGTTCGAAGCGAACCGCGAGCTCCTGAAAGAGGATCAGTTGCTCATCGTTGAGGGCAAGGTCGGCCACGACGAATATTCGGGAGGCTTAAGAGTCACCGCCGACAGACTGTATGATTTGACAGCGGCGCGCAACCGATTCGCCCGGGTAATGCGCATCAGCCTCAACGGCGAGGCGAGTGCCGCCAGGCTGCGGACTTTGCTCGGTTCCTACTGCAAAGGGCAGTGCCCGGTCTCGATACGTTATTACAATGCTCAAGCGGTGTGTGAAGTGCAGCTGGGCGAGGAGTGGCGGGTCAATCTGGATGACAATTTGCTGCGCGATTTGTGCGAGTGGCTGGAACCCAAGAACGTGGAAGTGATCTACTAAGGAACCTCTGAAT
>DATMDB010000053.1:0-3103 GCA_035558075.1 Burkholderiales bacterium | reverse complement strand
GCGCTCTCAAAGCGCATCGGCAGGATGGGGCATTCGAATGCTGATAAAAATTGCCGGTAGCTCTCAGGCAACGGCCGCTGCGGGGCCGCACAGCCGACAATAATGCGTTCGGGACGCATGGCACGCTCCACTGCCTGCCCGAAAATCAGTGTCTCAACCTGGTAATAAAGGCGTTCCGGCGGCAGCGGAAGGCTTCGGGTAAATCCCGGCGGGACTTGGCACAGGATTACCAGAATCGCTTTGCTGTTCAGGCCGATAGCGACAGCGTCGATCAGCTCCCTGATACCGGCGAGATCGCTTTCTCCCTGATCATCGGTAGGCACATCAGCGGCAATGTAGACGACATCGCAACGTTTAAGATCACCGCTGTCTGATGTAAATCTGATGCGAGCGCGATTTTTCTCAAGCAGTTGCGGCAAACCGGGCTCAATCACCGGCAGTGCTGCGGAGCTCAGCCTTGCTATGACAGCGGGATCGGCATCAAAACAAATTGCTTCAAATCCTTTCTCCGCAGCTGCGGCAGCCGAGTTGAGTCCGAGGTGGGTCATCCCGGCAAATCCGATGACTGATATGCTCACGCTCTGGTCTTCCGCATTGCATCCTCGCCCAACCGGCGCAACAAGCGCTGCAGCCACAAATCATTGGACAGGTCGGTGCCGGGCTTTTCGCATAGCGCCTTGAAATGCACATATTCCGCGGCCCAGGTTGGATCGTCCTCGACCAGAGTGACTACGTCTTCGGGAGGCCGGCCGGAAGGCAGTACCCGGGTGCGCTTGGTAAATATGCTGGGGCCCCATTTGCACAGCGAGCGAATGTGAGCCGTACCTTTTTCGGCAAGCACATCGCAGGTGAAATCATTACGCCAGGATAGAAGCGTAATTTCAAACTCAAGTTCGGGTTTGGTCGTATTCGAGGCGAACACTACATGATCCGGCGCGCGGTTCTCAAAACAGTTGGCGGAAACGATATGAAAATCTTCTCCCAGGTCGCCAAACCAGAATCTTGCGGTATCCAGGAGATGCGAACCCAGGTCCGGCAGCACTCCGGCGCCCTGATCGCGCCACGCCGAATCACGCACCAGCCGGGCGGTGCCATTGCCGTAAAACATCCTGCAGCGGTAAATTTTTCCCAGCTCGCCGGATTTAACCAGGTCACGCATGCGCATGTAATGCGGCTCGAAGCGGTGGTTATATGCGGTATAGCACACAAGCTTCCTGGAACCGGCGAGCCGGTTGAGCTGCATGATCTTCTCATCGTCATCAGCCCACAACGGCTTTTCCACCAACACGTGTTTGCCGTTGTTCAGCAGATAGGTGAGCACATCCACTTTGGGTTTATCGGGTATGCACACCAGCGCCGCATCATAACTTGAAAGCGGAACTTCCTCGACCGCGCGGTATTGGGCTTCGGTGTTTACCGGGTCTACTGCAGCGACAAAATCGCTTCCGGCAAAATATCGGCGTTTATTACCTTGGACGCCGAGGCCAACTACGAGAGATCGCATAAAACTAATGATCTAGCGGTAATTGGCCTGCCGTTCGACATCGTCGATTTTTTTATGCACGTCTCCAGGCGTTATTGGAACATTTCCGTCGCGTTCACATTCACATGCTGCCGCCATCGAGCCAAGGATGGTGGCAAC
The DNA here is from genome assembly GCA_035558075.1 of Burkholderiales bacterium. Lineage (GTDB taxonomy): Bacteria > Pseudomonadota > Gammaproteobacteria > Burkholderiales > JAHFRG01 > JAHFRG01. The sequence goes on along the minus strand of DATMDB010000053.1, from coordinate 1,461 downwards.
TGTGTCCGAATTCGTGGCGAGCATGGCTAAAGTAGCATAAGCGAGGAGCGCATCTCCGGCACCGACCGCGTCTACTAACCTATCGACAAAACTATCCACCACCGCGAAGGAATCAAGGGATTCATGGTCTTTATTGCGGCAAGTAAGTACGCCGCGTTCTCCGAGCTTGAGGATAAGCGTCTTGCATTGGGCTGTATCGTAAAGTGCTGAGGCAAGTGGGCGGATTCCGGAATCCTGGTCAGCCAAGGCGAAACGGGCTTCCCGCTCATTGGGTGTAATCAGATCGAAATTTTTGAACTCGGTGATGTTGCCCCAACGGCTGGCAACCTGGCTGTCCGCCACTTTGTAAGCTTTCGGTGGAATGGCTTTGACCAGCCGCGGAATAGTGCGGCGATTGAAGATGCCGTGGCGGAAATCACTGAACACCACGGCATCACAGGATGTTCCTTTGACAGTCTTGGCCAGTTTATCAAGATTCTCGTCAGAAATAGTGCGGTTATCCAGCGTATCAATTTTAAGCAATCTGTAGCCGCTCGCTACGATGGCATTCTTGTTGGTAGTGGGCCGGGTAGAGTCAATAACCGGCCGGCATTCGACACCGGATTTTTCAAGTCCATCCAGCACGAAGTCTTTCAACGCATCATCGCCCAGTACCGTGGAAAACACTACCTGCGCACCTGCTGCCCGCAGATGCTCTGCCACCACAGCAGCCCCGCCGATGTAATCATCGCGTCTTTCATAAAGCACGCTCATGGTGGGAGTTTTGGCTTGACCGCCAATCATCGCGGTCTGGGTGTAGCTGTCAACAATGGTATCGCCCACCACATGAACTTTTTCCCCCTTGAGTTTATCGAGGCTTTTCCGCAGCGAGCCGAAGGTGAGCTTGTGCCTATGCATCAAAGTGAGCAGCGTCTCCAGCCTGATACTGGGCGGCGCAAGGTCAATAAGCTTGGTGGAGGAATAAACAATGTCGCCGGGTGTAAAAATAATTTTGCCGCCATAGGACTCCAGCACTTCCTTCTCTTCATGCGTTTTCTCCGTGGTATTGTCAGCGGTGTACTCGTAGCCCTTGGCAAAAAAATCCGGCTGCAGCCTTGAAATATTCTTTAGCGGTGTGGCTTCCGAATCAATGATCACGTAATCAACGATTTCGAAAGCAGCCAAATTTAGCGCGCGGAGATCCTGGGGAATATGCGGCCGGTATTGCCCTTTGCTGATGTGAGCGTCCGCAGTGATGCTGGCTATCAGGATATCAGCCTTGTTCTTGGCGTAAAGAAGGTGGCGCAAATGCCCGGGGTGCACCACGTCGAACACACCGTGGCACATGATTACCTTTTTCTTCCGGGGGCGCGGTCCGATGATTTTGCGCAACTCCTCAACGGATTTGATCTTGTGGCGGTATTTTTTTGTAAGCGATGCGAGCACGGGTATCAGCTGTTGCCAAGATATTGAAACCAGGTT
>DATMDB010000052.1:0-6226 GCA_035558075.1 Burkholderiales bacterium | reverse complement strand
CATAGCGCGCGCGAAATCGAGCTTGCCGATACCGCTGCGGCCTTTCAAGAGGAATGCGTTTGGCCAGCTCCTCAGTTGCGAAACCAGTTGCTTCCACATATTCTCTTGCCAATAATATATATTCATAAACAATATGATGTGATAATTTGTTGGAGTTGTTTCTTAACTTGCTCTACGCTTTGTGTGGCATCTATCACCCGAAATCGCCGTGGATAGCGTGCGGCACGTTCTAGATAGGCCGAGCGCACATTTTCAAAGAATACTTCTTGCTCGCGCTCAAAACGATCAAACCTGGCGTTACCGGAAAGCCGCTTTTTAGCAATCACCACTGGCACGTCAAACAGCAGCGTAAGATCGGGTTGCAATCCCTGCTGTATCCATCGTTCCAAAACTTCCAGTTTATCCGGTGACACCCCCCTGCCCCCACCCTGATAAGCAAAGGTAGCATCGCTGAAACGGTCTGCAATCACCCATGCGCCGCGCGCCAATGCGGGAAGTATTACTTTATCCAGATGCTCCCGCCGCGCTGCAAACATGATTAGTGTTTCGGTTTCAGGATGCATAGTCTGTTTGAGCAGAACTTCTCTCAGTTTTTCTCCTAATGGCGTGCCGCCCGGCTCGCGAGTCACCACCACCTCGGGGCAACGCACGCGCAATTGCTCGGCGATCCAGGACAAGTGCGTGCTTTTGCCCGCGCCGTCTATGCCTTCGAGGGTGATGAATCTGGCTTTGGTGTTTTGCTGTGGTGAGTTCAAGTCTTAATCCCCGTTGCCCCGATTGTGGCGGCCGCTTTTTTGATATTTTGTAACGGCGCGGTTGTGCTCCTCCAGCGACTCCGAAAAGTGCGATGTGCCGTCGCCCCTGGAGACAAAATACAGGGCCTTGGTGTCAGCAGGATTGAGTGTGGCCTGGATCGAGGCCAACCCTGGCAGGGCGATAGGCGTCGGCGGCAAACCTTCGCGGGTATAAGTGTTATAAATCGTATCCCAGGTCAAATCGCGCTTGCGCAAATTTCTGTCAAAATTATCACCCAGGCCATAAATCACCGTGGGATCCGCCTGCAACTTCATACCCAGTTTCAGGCGGTTTATTAACACTGCGGCGACCATGCGCCTTTCGGTGGCTTGCGCAGTCTCTTTTTCCACAATAGAGGCCATGATCAGCGCTTGGTGACTATCCGAAAACGGCAAATCTTTGGCACGCGTTTCCCAAACCATGGCGAGGTTGGATTCCATGGTTCGATAAGCGCGTTTGAGTATCGTGAGATCGCTCATCCCGTCATTAAAGAAATAAGTATCAGGGAAAAACAGCCCTTCAGCAGAATTTTCCGTGGCACCGATGCGCTTTAATATCTCCTCGTCGCTGAGGTTCGCGCTGTCATGCCGGATTCCCGGATAATCGTCAAGCGCTTTGCGCAACTGATTGAACGTCCAGCCCTCGATGAAAGCGATTTCCTTCATCGTGACATCGCCTTTGGTGAGCTTGGTGAGCAACCGGTAAGGGGTTAGATTGTTGGTGAATTCGTAGTTGCCTGCCTTGATTTCCCCCGCTTGCCCCAAAACCCTTGCCATGACAATAAAACTCCATGGGTCGTCCAGAACCCCGATTTCAGTCAGCTGTTTCGCAGCGCTACGCAGGCTGGAACCCTCCTTCAAGCTGAATTCCAAAGGCGTGCGCGGTAATTGCAGCTGTGTATCGGCATAATAAATCAACCAGCCCGCTGCCGTTGCGAAAACCGCTAACGCAAGAAACAACAGGACTCTAATTACGCGTTTCATCACAGGGTTCGTTAAGCCACTGCCTGACCTTGGGCGTGAAAGCGCCTGGCTCCCATCGGTTTTGCCCTATTTCTTCAACCTGCCACACACCGATCACACTGTTGGTAAGAAAAATTTCATTTGCCTGCAATAACTGCGCCAATGAAATATGCCGCTCAGCGCAAGGAATACCTGAGGCGGCTGCCCGTTCCAGAACGCGTTTGCGCTGTACACCGGCTACACCACATCGTGTCAGATCGGGTGTCCACAGTTCATTGCCTTTGAGCATAAACAAGTTAGTCATGGTTCCGCCGATAACGTAGCCTTCGTTATCGAGAAGCAACCCTTCGGCAACAGACGCGTCATCCCACTCCCGCCGGGCCATTACGTTTTCCAAGCGGTTGAGGTGCTTGATCCCGGCAAGACGGGACTGCAAGCTCAATCTTAAATCACATACACGCAGACTGACACCTCGCTCGTAATAGCTTGGCGGATACTCCGGAAGCGGGCTGGTAATAATGATGCGGGTAGGTGGCATGCCGGCAGTCACGTGGTAGCCGCGTTGACCCGAGCCGCGGGTGATAATGATTTTCAGCACGCATTCCGGTTCTTCCAATGCAATCCGGTCAAGTTCTGTGCTCAGCATGGAGTGGCTAGGACAAGCGAGGCCCAACATCTGGCAATCGGACTGAAGCTTTTGGTAGTGGCGTCGCCAGCAATGCGCTCTTCCCTGGCTCACTCGCAACGTGCGGAATACACCGTCGCCGTAGGCAAGTCCGCGGTCGTACGCGCTCAAAACATTAGATTGAAGTCCGTTTATCAATACCATAAGGATTAGCACCAAGCACCGTGGCTTGCGGACCAAGGAACAGCAAGCTTGCAGTTTAACCGAAAGCCGCAGAATGCGGCGCTGCTAGACTTTGCGGAATACCAGAGTACCGTTGGTGCCGCCTAAGCCGAATGAGTTTGACAACGCGACTTCAATTTTCATGTTACGCGCGGTATTGGGAACGTAATCCAGGTCGCATTGCGGATCCTGCTCAAAGATATTGATAGTGGGAGGCGCAACCTGATGACGTATGCTTAGCGTCGAATATATCGCTTCCACACCGCCGGCGGCGCCCAGAAGATGCCCAGTCATGGATTTGGTGGAACTCACGGCCAGTTTACGCGCATGCTCGCCAAAACAACGCTTGATCGCCACGGTCTCGGCGATATCGCCCAACGGAGTGGAAGTGCCGTGGGCATTGACGTAATTAACCTGGTCGGCATTAATACCCGAGTTGCGCAAGGCGTTGAGCATGCAGCGCGCAGCGCCATCGCCGTCCTCACAAGGCGCAGTCATGTGATACGCATCTGCGCTCATGCCAAAGCCCGCGAGTTCGGCATATATGCGCGCGCCGCGTTTTTTGGCATGCTCCATTTCTTCGAGCACCAACACCCCTGCGCCCTCCCCCAACACGAAACCATCGCGCCCCACATCCCAAGGCCTGCTGGCGGTGAGCGGGTCGTCATTGCGCGTGCTGAGCGCCCTTGCGGCTGAAAAACCGCCAATGGCCAGCTCGGTTATCGTAGCTTCGGCGCCGCCGGCGACCATGATGTCGGCATCGCCGTACTCGATTAGGCGCCCCGAGTCGCCAACACAATGCGTAGCGGTGGTACACGCTGTGACGATGGCCAAATTGGGGCCTTTCAGTCCATACATTATGGAAAGATTGCCCGAAATCATGTTGATGATAGTACCGGGGATGAAAAACGGCGAAATTTTACGCGGGCCACCTTTCAGGAATTCGTTGTGAGAGTTTTCAATCATCGGCAGGCCGCCGATGCCGGAGCCGATGTTGACGCCGATGCGCTCGGCATTTTGCGGGGTGATCTCGATGCCTGAATCCTTGATTGCCTCGATACCCGCGGCCAGTCCAAAATGAATAAACGTGTCCATCCGTCGGATTTCCTTGACCGAGAGATGTTGAGCGGGGTCAAAACCTTTCACTTCGCCGGCAATTTGGGAGCTGAATGCCGAAGGGTCAAATCGGGTGATCCTGGTGATCCCCGATTTCCCCGACAAAATGTTTTTCCAGTTTTCGGCGACGCCTATTCCGACAGGTGAAACAATGCCGAGGCCGGTAACGACGACTCTGCGTCTGGACAAGATTACTCCAGGTGCAAAAGATTAGAGGCGGGGAATATCAGTTGAGGTGGGTCTTGATGTATTCTGTGGCCTGCTGCACAGTGGTGATTTTTTCCGCCTCTTCATCAGGGATTTCGCATTCAAATTCCTCTTCCAGCGCCATCACCAGCTCCACCGTATCCAGCGAATCGGCGCCAAGATCATCCACGAATGACGATTCGTTCTTGACTTCGACTTCGTTGACACCCAGCTGTTCGGCAACAATTTTCTTAACGCGCTGCTCTATGTTTTCCATCTAAACCCCCTTCTATTCCTGTGGTGGTCAAGACAACTGAATCTAAATGCAACTGAAACGGTGTGCTAATCTTTCACAAACTGTGGCATTCTACCAAATTTGTCTTAATTATAAAATCGAAATTGAAACGTTCAGTTAATCCATGTACATGCCACCGTTCACATGCAGCGAGCAACCGGTTATGTATGCTGCACCGGGAGAGGCCAGGAATACGACCGCCGCAGCCACCTCCTCCACTCGTCCCAGCCTGCCCAGCGGCACATGCAGGGTCAGCGCCTGCAGCTGCGCCTCGCTTAATGAGCGTGTCATGTCGGTGTCTATAAATCCGGGCGCCACGCAGTTGACGGTGATATTGCGGCTCGCCACTTCGCGCGCCAGAGCCTTGCTAAAACCCGCGACTCCGGCTTTGGCCGCCGAATAATTGGTTTGCCCGGCATTGCCCGTTACCCCTGAAACCGAAGTGATATTGATGATACGTCCATAGCGCGCTTTCACCATGTCACGCAGCACCGCGCGGCTTAGCCTGAATACCGATTTCAGGTTGATGGACATTATTTCATCCCACTCTTCGTCTTTCATGCGCAGCAAAAGATTGTCGCGGGTGATCCCAGCATTATTCACCAGGATCGAAATTTCACCATAACGCTGCCGAGTCTCCGCGACCAGTTGTTCAATTCTGTCGCCATCATTTACATTCAAAACCAGTCCCGTACCCTGGCAATGGTTTGCCGCAAGATAGCCGCCGATCGCTTCAGCACCGCTTTCGCTGGTGGCAGTGCCGATTACGGTCGCGCCTTGCCTGCCCAGTTCCATAGCGATGCCCTGGCCGATGCCGCGGCTCGCTCCGGTGACTAACGCAATATACTTATCTAAAATCATACAGCGACTATTGGTCAAGCCCGTGTTAAATGCACTCTAAACCATCACAGACAAAGCCTGTTTTAGGGTGTTGCTGTCAATCAATGCCATCACTTCCAGGTTGGCGGCTATGCGCTTGTTCAAACCAGCCAGGACTTTGCCGGGCGCGCATTCGGCGATATGGGTAATACCCTTTCGCACCAGACCCTGAATGGTTTCCACCCAGTGCACCGGATTATAAAGCTGTCGCACCAAAGCATCCTTGATTGCTTGCGACTCTGTATGGGTATTGACGTCCGCATTATGCAGCACCGGAATTCGCGGTGTCTTAAGTGTTAGTGATTGCAAGCGTTGCCTGAGCTGGTTTGCAGCTTCCCGCATAAGGGAACAATGGGAAGGCACACTCATTGGCAGCATAAAGGTGCGCTTCGCACCTCTGGCTTTAGCCGCTTCCATGCCGCGCAATACGGCCGGTCTATGTCCTGCTATCACCACTTGTTCCGGGGAGTTGAAATTTACGGCTTGCAGTACCTCACCCTGCGCCGCCTCAAGGCATAGCTCGCGCACCTGTTTTTCCTCCAGTCCGAGAATTGCGGCAATCCCGCCCGAGCCTTCAGGTACCGCCTGTTGCATCGCTTCAGCCCGAAACCGCACCAGCGGCAAGGCATCTGCAAAGCTTATCGCGCCGCTCGCTACCAGAGCAGTGTATTCTCCCAAACTGTGGCCTGCCAGCAGCGCAGGCTCCGCGCCGCCCAGGCTTTCCCAGGCGCGGTATACGGAAATACCTGCGGCCAGCATCAGCGGCTGCGTGTTAACCGTCATGTTCAACGCGGATTCCGGGCCGTTTTCGGCTAGCGCCCACAAATCCTGATCAAGGATATGCGAGGCTTCCTCAAATGTTTCACGGACCACGGACATATCTGCGTAACCGCGCATCATACCAACCGATTGGGAACCCTGCCCTGGAAATACGAATGCAAACTTCATGTTTGTTTTACCAGCGCAACAATACCGAACCCCAAGTAAAGCCGCCTCCCACTCCTTCCATCAGAATAAGTTCACCCGCCTTGATGCGCCCGTCCTGGACCGCGCAGTCCAGCGCAAGCGGAATCGAAGCAGCAGAAGTGTTGGCATGACGATCCACCGTTACTACCACCCGATCCATACTTAAACCCAGCTTCTTCG
>DATMDB010000051.1:0-4964 GCA_035558075.1 Burkholderiales bacterium | reverse complement strand
ACAGCCCGCGGAACAGCGTCTTCACCGCGTCTTCGGTGGGTGGTTCGCCGGGACGCATCATGCGGTAGATTGCCACTTGCGCCGCCAGCTGATCAGCGCTTTCGTCTATTCTCAGGGTCTGCGAAATGTATTCACCCTGATCGAGGTCATTGGTATAAATGGTGCTGATCCTGCCGATCTGCGCTTCCTGGAGTTTCTTAAGCAGGTCCTCGGTGATTTCGCCGTTGGCATGAGCCAGGATCTCGCCGCTTTCCTTGTCCACCACGTTATGCGCCAACACGCGCGCGGTCACAAACTCGGCCGGCACGACGATTTTCTGCAGGCCTGCCTGCTCCATTTCACGCACATGTTTGACGGTGATGCGCTTGTCCTTGGGAACGATCAGCTTGCCGCCCTTGGTGGTGATATCGAAGCGCGCCATTTCGCCGCGCATGCGCTCCGGCACCAGCTCGAATTGGATGCCTTTTTTGCTGATATGGAAAACATCGAACGCGAAAAACTCCGCAAGGATCTGTTCCGGCGTGTAGCCAATGGCCTTGAGCAGGGTGGTCACAGGCATTTTGCGCCTGCGGTCAACGCGGAAATACAAATAGTCTTTCGGGTCAAATTCGAAATCCAGCCACGAGCCGCGGTAGGGAATGATGCGCGCGGAGAAGAGCAGCTTCCCGGAAGAATGGGTTTTGCCGCGATCATGTTCGAAGAACACGCCGGGCGAACGGTGCAACTGCGACACGATCACCCGCTCGGTGCCGTTGATGACGAAAGAACCTGTCGTAGTCATAAGCGGAATTTCGCCCATGTACACTTCCTGCTCCTTGACTTCTTTCACCGTCGGTTTGGTTGCTTCGCGGTCCATGATGGTAAGCTGCACCTTGGCGCGCAGCGGCGCAGCATAAGTAAGCCCGCGCTGCTGGCACTCCTTGACGTCAAACGGCGGCACGCCGAGGATATAGCTTACGAAAACCAGCCTGGCGTTTTTGGAATGGCTTTGGATCGGGAATATCGAAGTAAACGCGGCCTGCAGACCTTCGTTCTTGCGCTTTTCCGGCAGCACCTCGGCCTGCAGAAATGATGCGTACGAGTCAAGCTGCGTGGCGAGAAGAAACGGCACCTGCAGCACGCTGGCGCGTTTGGCAAAACTTTTGCGGATGCGTTTTTTCTCGGTAAATGAGTAGCTCATATCAACTCCACTATGGTTAAACGCCTGAGGCAGGTAGGTACCGGGCTTCCTGTGCTCGGAGTGCAGGGGGCCATGCGTCGCAATTCCAATTTTTTAATGACGGCGCAACATCGGCGCCGCGGATTGCATTTGGGTCATAAGGCAGCGCGCGTTGATAAAAAGCCAAAAGGCCGGCGGTTGCCCGCCAGCCCGAATTTCCTGTCCTTTTGGGACGCTTATTTGATTTCGCAAGTCGCGCCGGCTTCAGTTAACTGCTTCTGAATCGCTTCGGCATCAGCCTTGGAAATGCCTTCTTTGACAGGCTTCGGCGCGCCATCCACCAAGTCCTTGGCTTCCTTAAGCCCAAGACCGGTTACCGCACGCACTACTTTGATCACGTTCACCTTGTTGTCGCCGATAGTTTTGAGAATCACGGCGAACTCGGTTTGTTCTTCAACGGCGGCGGCAGCGCCCGCGGCCGGAGCCGCGGCCGCAACCGCGGGGGCCGCCGCGGACACGCCGAACTTCTCTTCCATTTGCTTTATGAGCTCGGCAAGCTCAAGCACCGTCATCTTTCCAATTGCATCCAAAATATCGGCTTTGGCAGCAGCCATAAATTTCTCCTGATTTAAATAAAGTTAAGCAGATTTCTGATCACGTATGGCAGCAAGGGTTCTTACAAATTTGCCGGGCACTTCGTTAAGTGTGCGCACAAACTTGGCAATAGGCGCTTGCATCGTGCCCACCAGTCTCGCCAAAAGTTGCTTGCGGCTTGGCATCTTGGCTAGATTCGCAATATCCCTGGAGGTCATCACGAGATTGGCCATCGCCCCGCCTCTGATTACGAAGTTCTCATTTTCTTTGGCGAATTCTTGCAGTATCTTTGCCGCCGCCACCGGGTCGGCGGAAATGCCGTAGGCCAGCGGGCCCATCATCTTGTCCGACAACCCGGCAAACGACGTGTTCGCCATGGCACGGCGCGCCAATGTGTTTTTGAGTACGCGGAAATACACGCCCGCGCCGCGCGCCTTGGCACGCAACTGGGTCATTGCCCCGACTTGCGTGCCGCGGTACTCGGCGATGACAACTGCCTGGGCTTTGGCAAGCTGCGCGCTGACCTCGGCCACTACTGCCTTTTTCTGTTCAAGATTCAGACCCAAGGTCTATCCCTCCTTGACTCCATCCGGTCGCGGGTTTCATGCGCAGCCGTAATTCACACCTTATAAATCATCAAATCAAACTCGATTGATCTATCTTGATTCCCACGCCCATAGTGCTGCAAATCGAAATCTTTTTCAGATAAACGCCTTTAATTCCCGAGGGCCGGGTTTTATTCAGCGCCCCCACCAGCGCCATCAGGTTTTGGCGCAATGCGTCAACAGTAAACGAAGCGCGCCCGATGGTACACTGCACCATGCCCGCCTTGTCGGTGCGGTACTGCACTTGGCCGGCCTTGGCGTTTTTCACCGCCGCCGCCACATCCGCGCTTACCGTTCCCACTTTGGGGTTCGGCATCAGACCACGCGGGCCGAGTATCTGTCCGAGCTGCCCGACCACGCGCATCGCGTCGGGGCTGGCGATTGCCACATCAAAATCAATTTTGCCGGTTTTAATGCTCTCTACAAGATCTTCAAAACCGACGATATCGGCTCCAGCGTCCTGCGCTTGCTTGGCCTTGTCGCCTTGCGCGAACACCGCGACCCGCACCTTTTTGCCGGTACCGGCAGGCAGCACTACCGAGCCGCGTACCTGTTGATCGGATTTCTTGATGTCCACGCCGAGATTGATCGCCACGTCAATCGCCTCGTCGAATTTGGCGGTAGCGTTTTCCTTGACCATTTTCAGCGCTTCCTGCACCACATAGACCTTGTTGCGGTCAACCTTGGCGTCAATCAGCTTGTAGCGTTTGGAGGTCATATCACATGCCCTCTACTTCAATGCCCATGCTGCGCGCGCTGCCGGCTATGGTGCGTACCGCGGCGTCGAGGTCAGCCGCGGTCAAATCCGGCATTTTCAGCTTGGCGATTTGCTCGGCCTGGGCGCGCGTAATCTTGCCCACTTTGTCGGTGTGCGGCCTCGCACTGCCTTTTTCTATATTCGCCGCTTTCCTGATGAGCACCGACGCAGGCGGCGTCTTCGTCACGAAAGTAAAACTCTTGTCTGCGTAGGCGGTAATCACCACCGGCACCGGCAAGCCCGCTTCCATGCCTTGGGTCTGGGCATTAAACGCCTTGCAGAATTCCATGATGTTCAAGCCGCGCTGGCCCAATGCCGGCCCAATCGGCGGACTGGGGTTCGCCTTCCCGGCGGGCACTTGCAGCTTGATGAAACCGATGATTTTCTTTGCCACTTGGACTACTCCATAAAATACGGGTTCTGACGGACAGTAAGTAGTGAGCGGTGAAAAGTAAGGCGCAAACCCTTTCCACACACCTTCAGCTACCTTCCGTCCTCCCCGCAAAATAGTGCTGCGAAACCGCTTTACCGAGCAAGGAATTCACTCCTCACGCCTTCTCCACCTGCCCGAAATCCAGTTCCACCGGCGTGGAACGGCCGAAAATCGAAACTGAAACGCGCAGCTTGCTTTTGTCGTAATTCACGTCTTCGACGTTGCCGTGGAAATCGGTAAAAGGTCCTTCCCTCACCCGCACTGCTTCGCCCACTTCGAACAGCACCTTAGGCTTGGGTTTTTCCACGCCCTCTTGGATCTGCCGCATGATGTTTTGCACTTCCTTGTCACTGATCGGCGTGGGCTTGTTGGCGCTGCCGCCGACAAAACCGGTTACCTTGGGCGTGCTTTTCACCAGATGCCAGGTTTCATCGGTCATTTCCATTTCCACCAGTACATAGCCTGGGAAGAATTTGCGCTCGCTGATATTTTTCTGCCCGCTTTTCATTTCCACCACTTCTTCCACCGGAACCAGAATTTGCCCGAACTTGTCCTTCATTCCGGAACGCTCGATGCGATCTGCGAGCGCGCGCTGCACGCTTTTTTCAAAGCCAGAATAGGCATGCACTACATACCAGCGCTTAGCCATCATTCGCTCCGGCCCATCAGCAATTTCACCACCCACAGCAAACCCGCATCCACCATCCACAGAAACAACGCCATCACCACTACGAACAACATCACCACGCCGGTGATCTGAAATGTTTCTTTGCGCGTTGGCCACACGACTTTTTTGGTTTCTTCAGCCGCTTCCTGGCTGAAACCGTAAAACTGCTTGCCCGGAGCGGTAAACCACGCCAGCACCGCGGCCAGCACCAGCCCCGCCAAGATTGGAGCAATGCGGATGATGGTCGCGCTGTCCGCCAGATAGTAATAGCCCGCTATGCCTGCGGCGACTAATAGCAGCGCCACCGCCAGTTTGACTTTGTCCGCCATATATTCCGTTAGTTCGCCAGCAAACCCCTGCCAGTCCTGGCAGGCCAGGAGGGTCTCGAACCCCCAACCTTCGGTTTTGGAGACCGACGCTCTGCCAATTGAGCTACTGGCCTTATAAAAATTAGTGATGCGTGAGATAAAAAAGGTGAGGAGCAACCCCTTTGGATTTTCACTCTTTACCCTTCATTCCTGACTTCTCACTCAAGTATCTTCGCCACCACGCCGGCGCCCACGGTGCGGCCGCCTTCGCGGATGGCGAAGCGCAGGCCCTCTTCCATGGCAATCGGGGCAATGAGAGCGACTGTCACCGTCACATTGTCCCCCGGCATCACCATCTCGGTGCCCTGGGCGAGTTCAATGGCGCCCGTGACATCGGTGGTGCGAAAGTAAAACTGCGGACGGTAACCGTTAAAGAAAGGC
>DATMDB010000050.1:0-4181 GCA_035558075.1 Burkholderiales bacterium | reverse complement strand
CCTGCAGCACCGCGCCCAATTCCTCATTGAACAGCGCATGCAGAATGCGCTCCTGGTATCTGCCCGGCAGTAATGTTTCGGGCTGCCGCTCCTGCCCTTCTACGTCATTGCAGAGCGGGTCATAACAGAGTTCGTCGAGATTCGCGGTGATGCCCACATGCCCCGCAAAGGCCATTTCGCAAAGCGCGACAAATAGCCCCCCATCCGAGCGGTCGTGATACGCGAAGAGCTTGTCTTCCCGACTGAGCTTCTGCACAACATTGAAAAATGCCTTGAGTCGCTGCGGGTCGTCTACGTCAGGGGCGTCGTTCCCGGTTTGCTTGTAAACCTGCGCCAGCGCCGAGCCGCCGAGCCGGTTCTTGCCATTGCCAAGATCAATCAGGATCAGCTCGGTCTCTCCACAATCGGTACGCAATTGCGGCGTCAAGGTCTTGGTCACATCCGGCACCGGAGCAAACGCCGAAACGATTAAGGACAGCGGCGCAATGACCTCTTTCCTTTTTCCGTTGTCTTCCCAGACCGTCTTCATTGACAGCGAATCCTTGCCCACCGGAATGCTTACACCGAGCTGCGGGCACAGTTCCATCGCCACGGCTTGCACTGCATCAAAGAGCGCCGCATCTTCTCCCGGATGCCCGGCTGCCGCCATCCAGTTGCAGGAAAGCTTCACATCTCCCAGGCTAGCTATCGGCGCAGCTGCGATATTGGTGAGCGCCTCTGCTACCGCCATGCGCGCTGCAGCTTTGGGATCAATCAGAGCCAGAGGCGTCCGTTCACCCATGGCAAAGGCTTCGCCGCGCACTGTTTTGTAGCCCATCAAGGTCACCGCGGCATCAGCCACCGGAATTTGCCAGGGCCCAACCATCTGGTCGCGCGCGCTTAATCCCCCCACCGTGCGGTCGCCGATGCTGATAAGGAAAGTTTTGTCCGCTACCGCTGGCAAGCGCAGCACGCGATATGCAGCGTCCGACAAATCGATATTCTCTACCGCGAATGACGGTAACGCTCTCGCGAAGCGCGTAACGTTGCGCGTCATCTTGGGTGGCTTGCCGAACAACGACTCCAACGCCATATCCACAGGCCGGTTGTTGAACACGCTGTCTTCAACCTGCAGTTGCGGCGCGGCAGTCGCCTCGCCAATCACCGCGAATGGGCAGCGCTCGCGCTCGCAGATTTTCCTGAACAAGGCAAAATTCTCGGCGCTGACCGCCAGCACATAGCGTTCCTGCGCTTCGTTGCACCACACTTGCAACGGCGACATCCCGGGCTCTTGGTTGGGAATGTCGCGCAGCCTGATTCGTCCGCCACAGTTTGAGCCGTGTACCAGTTCAGGCAGCGCGTTGGACAATCCACCTGCGCCCACGTCGTGTATCGAAAGAATTGGATTGCTCTCGCCCAGCGCGCAGCAGCGGTCTATCACCTCCTGCGCGCGGCGCTGCATTTCAGCATTGCCCCGCTGCACCGAAGCGAAATCCAGGCTCTCAACGTTGGCGCCTGTATCCATGCTGGAAGCCGCGCCGCCACCTAACCCGATCAGCATGCCCGGCCCGCCCAATTGAATCAGCAAAGCCTTATCTGCAGCTTTGCTTTTTATTACATGCTCGTCACTGAGGTTGCCCACTCCGCCGGCAATCATGATGGGTTTGTGGTAGCCGCGCATCTCGCCTGCCACCTGTTCTTCATAAGTGCGGAAATAGCCGCAAAGATTCGGACGCCCAAATTCATTGTTAAATGATGCAGCGCCTACCGGTCCTTCCACCATAATCTGCAAGGCTGAAGCGATGCGCGCGGGCGAGCCATAGCAGCCATCTGCAGCACCTGGATGAATCTCCCAGGGTTGCCTGAAGCCGGGAATGTTCAGGTTGGATACCGAAAATCCGGTCAATCCCGCTTTGGGCTTCGCGCCGCGGCCGGTCGCGCCTTCGTCGCGGATTTCACCTCCTGAGCCGGTGGCTGCGCCGGGGAAAGGCGCAATCGCCGTGGGGTGGTTGTGCGTTTCGACTTTCATCAGGATATGCGTCTGATTTTTCGTATACCCGTATTCGACCGCGCTGTTGGCAGGGCAAAAACGCTCTATGCGGTAACCCTCGATCACCGATGAATTGTCCGCATAGGCCACCAGCGTGCCTTGCGGGTGCAGCTTGTGGGTGTTTTTGATCATGGCAAAAAGTGAAAGCGGTTGCTTTGCTCCATCAATCGCCCAATCGGCATTGAAAATCTTGTGGCGGCAATGTTCAGAATTCACCTGCGCGAACATCATCAGCTCTACATCGGTGGGGTTGCGCCCGATGTGTCTGAAATTTTCAAGCAAATAAGCAATCTCGTCATCGGAAAGCGCAAGCCCCATTTCCAGGTTGGCGCGGGTGAGAGCCGCTGCGCCGCCACTCAGTATGTCCACCGTTTGCATCGGTGCAGGCGCGAAATGCTGGAACAGTTTGCCTGCTTCGTCGAAAGACTCAAGCACCGATTCGGTCATCCGGTCGTGAAGCAGCGGCAGCAGTGTTTGCCTGTCGTGCGCTGACAGAGGTTCGCGTTTTTCCATATAAAAAGCGACACCGCGCTCGATACGCTCGACCGCTTCCAGTCCGCAATGGCGGGCGATGTCGGTGGCTTTGGATGACCAGGGGGAAACGGTGCCGATGCGCGGTACCACCAGCAATAGCTCGCCGCTGGTATTGTCCGCCCGTGTTGCAGGGCCATAGGTTAAAATCCGCTGCGCGATAGCGGTCTCCGCTTCCGTCAATTTTCTCGACAGTGCCGCGAAATGCCAAAATTCCGCCTGCACTCCGGCAATCGCGGGTACGGTAGTTTTCAGGGTCAAAAGAAGTTTGTTGAGACGGAAACCGGACAGGGCATTGCGCCCGCGCAGCTTGAGAAGTTGAGGCATCAGTTGCGATCGACTTCTAAAAATTGAATTATACCCTAACCGCCCGACCGCTTTACAGCTAAACTATCGTCACCATGATTGAAGACGCGACAACGCCGAGGCCGATTTACTTGACTCGCGACATCAGGAAAATCGAAGCCGGATTTTTGCCTGTACACCGCCTGATGGAAGCGGCAGGCCTCGCCGCCGCCGAGCTCGCGCGTGAGCTACTGGGCGAAGGCGGCACCCGCGCGCTGGTTTTTGCCGGGCCGGGCAATAACGGCGGTGATGCACTGGTCCTCGCCCGTCATCTCAAGCAATGGTGGTTCAAGGTTGACGTCATTTTCACCGGGGATGCAAAAAAATTGTCCCGCGACACCGCTCGCGCTTTGCGCCTGTGGCGAGAAGCCGGTGGCGTTTTGCACAGCAAAATCCCCGCGGGCAAATGGGACCTGGTGGTGGACGGTTTGTTCGGCATTGGACTTAAGCGCCGGCTCGAAGGCCGCTACGCGCAACTTGTCGAGCGCATCAACCAGTTCCGCGTTCCGGTGCTGGCACTGGATGTGCCGAGCGGGCTTGATGCCGAAACCGGTCGCACTCTGGGAGCTGCAGTCCGCGCAACTCACACCGTAACCTTCATCGCCCTGAAACCCGGATTGCTCACTGCGGATGGCGTGAACTGCTGCGGTGAAATTCACGTGCGCAGCCTTGATATTGACGCCGCGGCTTCCCTGCCGCCCAAAGGATGGCTGCTTTCACAAGCAACTCGGCCGCAAGTCAAGCCGCGCCTCCCCGGCAGCCACAAAGGAATGTTTGGCAACGCAGGCATACTTGGCGGCGCGCAAGGCATGGTTGGCGCGGCGCTGCTCGCCGGCCGCGCGGCGCTGAAGCTGGGCGCCGGCAGAACTTATGTCGCCCTCCTCGCCGAAAACGCGCCTTTGGTTGATCCAATGCAGCCTGAACTCATGCTACGTACACCCGAAAAACTGCTTGAGCTTGATCATCTCGATTGCCTGGCTGTTGGTCCGGGCTTGGGGCAATCGGATGCAGCGCGGCACTTTCTTGCAACCGCACTCAAGATAAAATTGCCGCTGGTGTTGGATGCCGACGCGCTGAACCTGATTGGCTCCGAAGCGCGCTTGCAGCAATTGCTGAAGAAACGCTCCGTAGCGACCATCCTCACGCCCCACCCCGCCGAAGCGGGGCGTTTGCTTAAGATCGGTACCGAAGAAATCCAACGCGACCGTCTGGCCGCCGCGCTTGAAATCGCGCAACGTTTGCGCTGTCACACCGTGTTGAAAGGCGCGGGCAGCAT
>DATMDB010000049.1:0-3099 GCA_035558075.1 Burkholderiales bacterium | reverse complement strand
AGAAATTGAGCCAGAACGGCCAGTGGCTTTTCGGCTGGAGCAGGAAAGGCAGGAAAAACAACAACGAAGGCGGCACCAGGAAAAATATGTCCCTGGCGAACACCGTCACCCTGTCTGAGTCGCGGGTGTCACCTGGGCATGGCCAGCATGGAAGTCAGCGGCAAGGCAATAATCAGCGCGCCGAAAAAAGTCGAGCGCTTGGCGATTTCCGCAGCCGCCAGCAACAGCGCGACGCTAAAGAGGATTTTGACGACGAACAGGGTGGCTTCCCAAACGGAGTAATTTCGGTTAGCATGATACCTCAAGCGGCATTTCACCACCCACCCCCCTGTTTCGGTATCGTCCCTAAAGCGAGGATTTAATGAGTAGTCATATACTTCACGTCACCGACGATACTTTCGAGTCGGAGGTGCTGCTGGCGCCTTTGCCGGTGCTGGTGGATTACTGGGCGGAATGGTGCGGTCCCTGCAAGACAATTGCGCCGATACTGGATGAAGTGGCGCAGGAATACGCGGGACGCCTCAAAATCGCCAAGCTAAATATAGATGAAAACGAAGCCACGCCCCCGAAATACGGTATCCGCGGCATACCCACCCTGATGTTGTTCAAGAACGGCAACCTCGAGGCCACCAAAGTCGGGGCGTTGTCGAAATCGCAATTGACAACATTTATTGACAGCAATATTTAAACCCGTTAACCTTCCGCCTTAAGCGCCTCTTGAAAGCCGTTCCAAGAACTCCAACCAACGCATCAAGCAGGTCCGGGCGCAAGCGCCGTCTCGCTTCTCTTTTGATTCCCTTTTCTCCGTTTTAACCCTCACTGAATATTCTCCGACATGCATTTAAACGAACTTAAAAACCTCCATGTCACCGAACTGGTGGACATGGCCATTACCAATGAAATCGAGGGCGCCAACCGCCTGCGCAAGCAGGAACTGATTTTTGCCCTCCTCAAGAACCAGGCGCGCAAGGGCGAAAGCATTTTCGGCGAAGGGACGCTGGAAGTCCTGCCCGACGGCTTCGGCTTCCTGCGTTCCCCCGATACTTCCTATCTCGCCGGGCCCGATGACATTTACGTCAGTCCCAGCCAGATACGCCGCTTCAACCTGCACACCGGAGATTCGATCGAGGGGGAAATCCGCACTCCCAAGGACGGCGAACGCTATTTCGCGCTGGTCAAAGTGGACAAGGTCAACCTTGAGCCGCCTGAAAACTCCAAGCACAAAATCCTGTTCGAAAACCTGACACCGCTGTTTCCTACCACGCCACTCGTCCTGGAGCGTGATATCAAGGCGGAAGAAAACATCACTGGCCGCGTGATTGACATAATCGCGCCGATCGGCAAGGGGCAGCGCGGGCTGATCGTATCGCCGCCCAAGGCCGGCAAGACAGTGATGCTCCAGCACATCGCGCACTCGATCGCGGCGAATTTTCCCGAGTGCGTGCTGATCGTGCTGTTGATTGACGAGCGGCCTGAAGAAGTGACGGAAATGCAAAGATCGGTCAAGGGCGAAGTGGTGTCCTCCACTTTCGATGAGCCGGCGACGCGCCACGTGCAGGTGGCGGAAATGGTGCTGGAAAAAGCAAAACGCCTGATCGAGCACAAAAAAGACGTGGTGATCCTGCTCGACTCGATCACGCGTCTGGCGCGCGCCTACAACACCGTGGTGCCGGCATCCGGCAAGGTGCTGACCGGCGGCGTGGACGCGAACGCCCTGCAGCGCCCCAAGCGCTTCTTCGGCGCGGCGCGCAATATCGAGGAAGGCGGCAGCCTCACCATCCTTGCGACTGCGCTCATCGACACCGGCTCGCGAATGGATGATGTTATTTATGAAGAATTCAAGGGCACCGGCAATATGGAAATCCATCTCGACCGGCGCATGCACGAGAAGCGCATCTATCCGGCGATCAACGTCAACCGTTCCGGAACGCGTAAGGAAGAATTGCTGATCAAGCCCGATGTGCTACAAAAAATCTGGGTGCTGCGCAAACTGCTCTACCCGATGGATGATCTGGAGGCGACCGAATTCCTGCTCGAAAAATTACGCGGGACAAAGAACAACGCGGACTTTTTTGACTCGATGAAAAGAGGCTAGTCTCAACTTCACCGGGTTCTACCGGCTTGCATGACCGTGGGATTTCGCGCATAATCTGCGCCTTTTCGCAAATTCCAGGAACCCATGAGGTTCGTCAAGGAACGACCGATGAAACCGGATATCCACCCGAAATACGAAGAAATCGCTGTAACCTGCAGTTGCGGCAACAAATTCAAAACCCGCTCCACGCTGGGCCGGCCGCTGAACATCGAAGTGTGCTCGGTATGCCATCCGTTCTACACCGGCAAGCAGAAAATCGTGGACACCGCGGGCC
This sequence comes from Burkholderiales bacterium, assembly GCA_035558075.1. Classification (GTDB taxonomy): domain Bacteria; phylum Pseudomonadota; class Gammaproteobacteria; order Burkholderiales; family JAHFRG01; genus JAHFRG01. The sequence continues at coordinate 730 of DATMDB010000049.1, read as the reverse complement.
GCGTCGAAAAATTCCGCCAGAAATACAGCAGGAAAAAAACCGCGTCTTGAGGGGCGCCAAGGCAGCCTCGGCTGTCTTTGTATTTCGCGCGCCGGTCAGGCAAAGCCGAAACTGTGCCGGTCGAGGGCAATGGCTTTGATCAGCGCATAGACCTCTTGCCCCACCTCGAGACCAAGTTGATGAATGGAGCGCCGGGTCAAGCGCGCCACCAGGCACGCGTCTCCGACTTGAACCCGGACATCAGCGACAGGTCCCTCCTCGCGGCTGATTTCAATCAGCCGGCCGCGCAGCACGTTGAGGATGCTGACACCGGCAGGCGGATGCAGCGCAAGAGCAACATCGCGGGCGCGTATGCGCACGCGGACACGCTCGCCCACCAGCGCATCGAGATTGGCGACGCTGAGTTCTCCGCCGCTGAAACTCAGCGTCGTTAATTCATACCTTTCGTCATAGGCTGTTACCCGTGTATCAATGACCGCGCCAGCTTCGTAGCGCCCGACCATGGGCCGCAGGTCCAGGCGGCTCATGATCTCCTCCAATTTGCCTGAGGCCAGCACCTTGCCGTCCGACAGCAATACCATCGTCTCGGCCAGCCGCACCACCTCCTCGATGGCGTGGCTCACATACACGATGGGGATTTTGACCTCGCCGTGCAAACTCTCGATGTACTGCAGGATCTCGCCCTTGCGGTGAATGTCGAGCGAAGCCAGCGGTTCATCCATCAACAGCA
>DATMDB010000048.1:0-6627 GCA_035558075.1 Burkholderiales bacterium | reverse complement strand
CGGTGAAGGCTTACTTCCGCACAGCGGAAGTTATGCCGGAACCAAAACTCAAGTCACCGTCGCCGCCCGTGCCGGCGGTGACCTGAATTATCGCCTCGTCGATAAATTTCATGTTGGAAACCGCATTTCTGTTTTCAAGCGGTGGAAACAAAAAAGCCCTATCGAGCGATAGGGCTTTGCGGTTCGGTTAGACGCCCGCTAAACCGGAACCACGCTTACGATTTTCTGTCTCTCCGGTCCCCTGGCCTTGAATTGCACTTTTCCGGCAACTTTTGCGAACAAGGTGTGATCCTTGCCGGTGCCGACATTGTCGCCAGCATGGACCTTGGTGCCGCGTTGGCGCACGATAATGCCACCCGCGGATATCAGTTCACCGCCGTAGCATTTCACGCCGAGGCGCTTGGATTGGGAGTCGCGGCCGTTGCGGGAACTGCCGCCCGCTTTTTTATGTGCCATGCTTAACCTTCCTCATGCAGATATTGCGTCGATGCGGATTTCCGTGTAGTTCTGGCGGTGACCCTGGGTTCTGCGGTAATTCTTGCGGCGGCGCATTTTGAAAATGAGCACCTTCTCGCCGCGCCCGTGGGCAATCACAGTGGCCTTGACCGTGGCGCCACGAACCAATGGTGCGCCAGTCGCGATCTTGTCGCCGTTGGCCACCAGCAGCACCTGGTCGAGCACGATTTCGCTGCCGACCGCCTGCGGTATCTGCTCGATTTTCAGTTTTTCACCGGAGGTAACACGGTATTGCTTGCCCCCGGTTTTTATCACCGCGTACATGTTATGCTCCAAGCGAGTCCTAATTTCTTCAGTTAACTGCTAATTTTATATCAACCAATAGGCCCAGTCAAAACTCCCTCTCTTCCCCCCAAGCAAGCGCAAGCAACGAACTAGCCTCTACAAACCGTCTTATTCTGTTATGCTTGGAGGACATTCTCCTGCAATGGTATTTCAATTTGGGCACCTCTTTGTCAATTGAGGCCATCAGAGGATCCATCGAGCAGGACATGCGCGCGGTGGATCAGGTCATTCGCAGGCGCTTGCATTCTGACGTCGCGCTGGTGCGCCGAGTAGCCGAATACATCATCAACAGCGGCGGCAAGCGCCTGCGCCCGGCGCTGGTGATTCTTACCGCGGGCGCGTTTGGCTATCGCGGCACACATCATTATGACTTGGCGGCGGTGGTTGAATTCATCCACACCGCCACTTTGCTGCATGACGATGTAGTCGACGGATCGTTACTGCGCCGTGGCAGTCCTACCGCTAATGCATTGTTCGGCAATGCCGCCAGCGTGCTGGTTGGTGATTTCGTCTATTCGCGTGCATTCCAGATGATGGTGGATGTCGACAGCATGCGCGTAATGCGGGTTTTGGCCGATGCCACCAATATCATTGCCGAGGGCGAAGTTATGCAGCTGTTGAATTGTCATAACGCGGACCTGGACGAACAAAACTACTTGCGCGTGATACGTTATAAAACCGCCAAGCTGTTTGAGGCGGCCACCCGGCTTGGTGCAATACTTGGCAAAGCAAAAAGCGCTGACGAGGAGGCTATGGCAAGCTATGGGATGCATCTCGGCACCGCCTTCCAGCTTATTGATGATGTACTTGACTATTCCGGAGACCGCCAGCAGACAGGGAAGAACATCGGTGATGATTTAACCGAAGGCAAACCAACTATGCCGCTGATTTATGCGATGAAACATGGCAATGAAAAACAGGTGGCAATCATCCGCAAGGCGATCGAGCAGGGCGGACTCGAGGAATTTGAAACAGTGCTGGATACCATTCATGAAACCCGTGCGCTTGAGTATGCGCACGCCCAAGCCTGTGCCGAGGCGCAAGCGGCATGTGCGGCCTGCGCTGTCCTGCCGCGTTCAAATTGCCGTGATTCTTTGTTACAATTGGCGGACTTTGCGGTCAGCAGAAGCTACTAGATTTAAAATCTAGAACCCGTAACCGGATTTGTTGGTATCCCGGACTGCTGCAATCGGGGTGTAGCTCAGCCTGGTAGAGTACTGCGTTCGGGACGCAGGAGTCGCTGGTTCGAATCCAGTCACCCCGACCATTTATGATTCCGGGGCGTTTTACGCAGCGGAGACACGCTTGAGCAGATTGTTGTTACTGATAATTGCCGCATTGCTGGTTTACTGGATTCTCAGGAGCTATCGCAAGGGCCTGCTAAAATCGCAGCGGCACCGGGACGCCGCGGGCGAAGACATGGTGCGCTGCGCGCATTGCGGCGTGAACTTGCCGAAGAGCGAAAGCTGTACCAGCGAGGGTGACTTTTTCTGTTCTCAAGAACATCAGCGCGCGCACCCGAACAAAAAATAATCCGACCCGCTGATGGCGATGAGTTGATGCAAGTGCCAGATTCGCAGATGCATGGCTCGAGCAAACCGGGAGGTGCTACCCAAGCCGACCCTGGCGGTGGGGGTATTGGAATTTTAGCACGCTCCGCATCTTTGCTCATGGGACTTCGCCGCAACCTGTGGCAGGACCTAACCACCCTGGCACAATTACTGAGCGCGCAGCAATCCGAACACCCCGCTACTTTCTGGCGCTCCCTTTTCTATTTCAATTTTTACCGGCTGGCTGTAGCTATTTCGTTTATCCTCACCGCCGGATTCTTCGCACATACCCTGTTTGGTTCGCTTGATCGAGGCCTGTTTTGGCGAGGCAGCATAATCTACGTGCTGTTCGGTATTTTTTGCCATTTCACTATCTCTGCGCGGCGACCACATTTTGCCCTGCAGCTAAGCTTGCAGGTTTTTGGCGACATCGTGTTTCTGGTGGTGCTGATGTATGCCAGCGGTGGCATTACCAGCGGACTCGGCCTGCTGCTTCTAGCGTCCCTTGCCGCCGCGGGCTTGATCAGCCGCGGGCGGCTCGCTTTCTTTTATGCGGCGCTGGCCAGCATCGCGGTGCTGCTGCAGCAAACCCTGCAAGTGCTGCAAGGGCATGAAGACAGCACGCAGTATGTCCAGTCGGGGATGCTCAGCATCGGTTACTTCGCAACCGCTTGGCTGGCGCACACGCTTGCCAAGTATGCATTGGCCAGCGAACGACTTGCCTTGCAGCGCGGCATTGACCTTGCGAACTTGGCACATGTCAATCAACTGGTGATTCAGGATATGCAGGATGGCGTGCTGGTGGTGGACGAAAAAGGCGCGATCCGGCAACATAATTCGCAGGCGGAAAGGCTTTTAGGAGTGCCGCCCCGTGAGCGCAAAGGCATGCATTTGCACGAGTACGTCCCGGCGCTGGCGCAGCGACTCGAGCGCTGGCGTAAGCAGCCTGACGTCGCGATCGAGCCGCTTGCGGTTTCACGCACACGCCTGATCGGAGCTCGCTTCGTGGCGGTGGGCGACAGCTATGCTCTCGGCACCGTCATTTTTCTTGAAGATTTGAGCCGGGTCCAAGCGCAAGCCAAGCAGCTCAAGCTCGCGGCTTTGGGAAGGCTTACCGCCAATATCGCACACGAAATCCGAAATCCCTTGAGTTCGATCAGCCATGCTACAGAACTGCTTCGGGAAGAATCCGAGCATACCGAAACGCAAGCCCGCTTGTTGGAAATTATTAGCGACAACGCGCAACGTCTGGATCGCATGGTGCAGGATGTGCTCAAGCTCAACCGCCGCGACCGGGCGCTGGGCGAGAACATAAAGCTGGTGAATTTCCTGCGGACTTTTGTCGAAGAGTTCTGCCGGAACGAAAACATTCCGGCCCATATTCTCAAGCTGGAGAGCCGTACTCAACGCGCGGTGTTTTTTGACCGCAGCCATTTGAATCAAGTGATGTGGAATCTGTGCCGTAACGCTTTGCGCCATTGCCAGCGGCGGGAGGGCAGCATTCGGCTGGTAGCGGCGGGAAGCGGCACCAGCAAGGATACAGTAAGATTGGACGTTATCGACGACGGGCCGGGAGTCCCGCCGGCACTGCGCAGCCAGTTGTTTGAGCCGTTTTTTACCACGGCGGCAAGCGGCACCGGGCTGGGGCTGTACATCGCGCGCGAAATCTGCGACGCGAACGGCGCTTCTTTGGATTATGTGGAAACCACAAGCGGCGGCCATTTCACCGTACTTTGCAGGGCAAAAACATGATCAAGCGCAAACAGGCGAAGTTAGAAGGCGCAGCTGCGGGACACAACGTTCTCATCGTGGATGACGAGGCCGATATTCTGGAGCTGCTCGAACTTACTTTGTTGCGCATGGGACTGGAGGTGGAACGCGCTGAAGATCTTGCTTCCGCAACCAAGCTTTTACAATCCCGGCATTACGATTTGTGTCTCACCGACATGCGTCTGCCTGACGGCGACGGACTGGAACTGGTCAAGTACATCGATGCGCACTGTGCCGATTTGCCGGTGGCGGTGATTACCGCCCATGGCAGCGCCGAAAACGCAGTTGCCGCATTGAAGGCCGGTGCCTTTGATTACATTGCGAAACCGGTTTCCCTGGAACAGTTGCGCACCCTGGTGAAGTCTGCATTAAGCCTGGCCCAGCCAGCTGCCGATAAATTTGCCGAAGACATGCTTCTCGGCGATTCGGAGGCTATGAGCCAGGCGCGCCAGTTGATCGAAAAACTTTCGCGCAGCGAAGCGCCGGTTTACATTAGCGGCGAGTCGGGAAGCGGCAAGGAGCTTGCAGCAAGGCTGATCCATGAAAAAAGCGCGCGCCGAAGCGGCCCATTTGTTCCAGTAAACTGCGGCGCGATCCCCGAAAATTTGATGGAAAGCGAATTTTTCGGCTACAAGAAGGGCGCCTTTACCGGCGCCGAGCAAGACCGCGAAGGTTTTTTTCAGGCGTCCAACGGCGGCACGCTGTTTCTCGATGAAGTGGCGGACCTGCCGTTGTTGATGCAGGTCAAACTGCTGCGCGCGATTCAGGAGAAAAAAGTGCGCAAGGTGGGCTCCACCCAGGAGGAAAACGCCGATGTGCGCATCATCAGCGCGACCCACCAGAACCTTGCGGCTGGCGTCGAGAAAGGTAAATTCCGTCAGGACCTTTATTACCGGCTTAACGTGATTGAGCTGAAGATGCCTTCGCTGCGCGAGATGCGCGAGGATATTCCCTTGATCACCCGGGCGATTCTGGCACGCCTGGCCAAACAACATGGAGCCACTGCGAGCGAGTTCGATGAAGACGCGTTGCAGGCGCTTGTCCAGTACGATTTCCCGGGCAATGTCCGCGAGCTTGAAAATATCTTGGAACGGGCGCTAGCGCTTTGCACAGGCTCCAAAATCATGCGGAAGGACTTACAGCTTACCCCGCAGCAAACTGTGGAACGCGCCGGCGTTCCAGACGGCAAATGGCCGTTGCAGGATTATCTCGACAGACTGGAAAAGGAATCCATACTGGAAGCTTTGGGGAAGACCCGCTTTAACCGCACCGCGGCGGCGAAGCTGCTCGGCATCACCTTCCGCTCATTGCGCTATCGCATGGAACGCTTGGGCATTAATTGAGCCACAACCCGCAACTTTCTGCGCAGTGCCGCATGCGGTTCGATTCCCAAGGCATATTGCAAGGCGCGCGCTACCTCCCGTCCCCCAATTGCGATGAGCGGCCGGTAGGCTGCGCAATCGAGCTATTGGTGATCCATAACATCAGCCTGCCGCCCCACGAATTCGGTGGACCGGGAGTCACAGAGCTGTTCAGCAACAGCCTCGACCCGGCCACCCATCCTTATTACCGGGCAGTCTGCGAGCTTAAGGTTTCAACGCACTTTTTTATCCGCCGTGACGGCGAAATCCTGCAGTTTGTGCCCTGCCGCAAACGCGCTTGGCATGCAGGGGCATCGCAATGGCGCGGCCGCACTTGCTGCAACGACTTTTCCATAGGCATCGAACTGGAGGGCAGCGATCTTCTGCCGTTTCGGGATGCTCAATATGTCACGCTCACTGCGCTTACTCTGGCGCTGAAACAAGCTTATCCGATTATGGACATCGTAGGACATTCTGCTATTGCACCCGGGCGCAAGACAGACCCGGGGCCGTTTTTCGATTGGGATCAGTATTTCGCCTCCCTCGGCAGCTGATTCTGCTTGCTGCCACAACCTGTAGTATCTGCTCCCGAAACCTACCCCAAAAAGTAGTTGCACTCTCGGAATGAACCTACTAGAATTAGTCCGTAAAGACCAATTAACTACTATATATAGTAGTTGAAGGGGTGACCTGCCGGTTGCCTTAAGTGGCTAAATAAATATAGAAACATTAGGAGACTTCGATATGCAGCAGCTCGGTGCTACTGACGGCGCTTCCACCGCTTCTGCGCCCAGTATTAGTTTTTCCGACCTTGCCCCTGTTCCCAACCAAGATCCACGTTATGCGCAATACAAAGTGATCCGCCGCAACGGCAGCGTGGTGGCGTTCGAGCCGGCCAAGATTTCGCTGGCCATGACTAAAGCCTATATCGCGGTGAACGGCGGGCAAGGGGCGGCTTCAGCGCGCATCCGCGAAATGGTGGCCAAGCTTACCGAAACCGCGGTGAATGCGCTGATGCGCCGCCAGCCGAACGGCGGCACTTTCCACATCGAAGATATTCAGGATCAGGTGGAGCTTTCCCTAATGCGCTCGGGAGAGCATGAAGTGGCGCGCTCGTATGTACTGTACCGGGAGGAGCGCGCTCG
>DATMDB010000047.1:0-2036 GCA_035558075.1 Burkholderiales bacterium | reverse complement strand
CAGGCCGATGCTGAACATCAGGAACACCACGCCGAATTCCGCAAGGTAGCGCGTCTCTTGCGCTTCGTGTATCCAAGAGAGCGCATGCGGGCCGATGACGATGCCAACCAGCAAATAACCCAGCAGCGGCGGTAGCTTAAGCTGCCGGAATAGCACTACCACCAGAACCGCAGCGGCAAGCAGAATTAACACCAGTTGCAGCGTAGTGTGCATCGCAGGCTCTCCATATTGACCGAACCAATGATGCCGCAATGCGCATCAAATGCAAATGGCGGCGGCATAAGTAACACCTCTTGTCGGGCTATGGCTGGCGCGACACGGTCAGCGCCGGGGGCGGCAGCATGAGCGCCCCGTTTCACAATGTCTCTTGCGGCAGCTTTGCGCCCCTTCCCGCTCCACGCTTGCGCGAGTCCGAGTCCGGGGCGCCTTCTGCTATACTTGCCGCGATGAGCACCATGAAAAATCCCGCCAAGCCTGCGCTGCCGCAGGCGCTCACTCTGGCGCGGCAAGTGCTGGAAATCGAAGCGCGCGGCATCACTGCTTTGATCGAGCGGCTGGATCACCATTTTGCGCGCGCCGTGGAGCTGATTCTGCACTGCCGTGGACGGGTGGTGGTCAGCGGGATCGGCAAATCCGGCCACATCGCGCGCAAGATCGCATCTACCTTGGCAAGCACGGGCACACCCGCGTTTTTTGTGCATCCGGCGGAAGCGAGTCACGGCGACCTGGGAATGATCACCCGCGACGACGTGATGATCGCGCTGTCCAATTCCGGAGAAAGCGCCGAGCTTCTCACCATCGTGCCGCTCATCAAGCGTCAGGGCGCGAAACTTATTTCCGTTACCGGCAACTCCAAATCCACGCTCGCGGTCGAAGCCGACGTACACCTCGATGCCGCTGTGGCCGAGGAGGCCTGCCCGTTGGGGCTTGCGCCTACCGCCAGCACCACCGCCGCCTTGGCGCTGGGCGATGCGCTGGCAGTGGCGCTCCTCGATGCCCGAGGGTTCGGCGCCGAGGATTATGCGCGCTCGCACCCCGGAGGGACGCTTGGCAGAAAACTGCTTACCCGCGTGCGCGATGTGATGCGCACCGGAGCGGCCTTGCCGGTCGTGCCTGAAAGTGCTTCGCTGTCGCAGGCGATTCTGGAAATATCGAAAAAAGGCATGGGCATGACTGCGATAGTCAATGCGCGGCAACAGGTGGTCGGCATTTTTACCGACGGCGATTTGCGCCGCGCTCTGGACAAAATCACCGATTTGCGCGCGACCATGGTGGCGCAAGTCATGACGCGCGGCCCGCGCACTATCAGCGCCGACCGTCTGGCCGTGGAAGCGGTACAAATGATGGAAGAGCACAAGATAAACCAGCTGTTGGTGGTGGACGCGGAACAGCGCTTGAACGGCGCGCTCAATATGCACGACCTGTTCCGCGCCAAAGTCATTTGACGGGCTGCCAGCAATCAGCGGTTCCTTAACATGCAGGACGTGTTTGAAAAAGCCAAACATATACGTCTCGCAATTTTCGACGTGGACGGCGTGCTTACCGACGGCAGCCTGTATATCTCGGACGGCGGTGAGGAGTACAAGGCCTTCAACACGCTCGATGGCCACGGCATGCGCATGCTCAAGCAAAGCGGCGTGGAGCTTGTCATCATCAGCGGCAGGACTTCGCGCTGTGTCGAAGCGCGCGCGCAAAATCTCGGCATCGGCCTTCTCTATCAGGGCGTTGAGGACAAACTTGAGGTTTATTCCTCTCTGCTCGTGAAATCCGGGCTTGCCGCCGAAGCCACGGCTTTTATCGGCGACGACGTAGTGGATCTGCCGGTGATGCGTCGCTGCGGTCTTGCCATATGCGTGCCCGATTCCCCGGCACTGGTGAAGCAGCACGCGCATTATGTCACGCGGCTTCCCGGGGGACGCGGTGCGGTACGCGAGGTCTGCGAGCTCATCATGCAGGCGCAAGGGACTTTTCAGCCGCAAATGTCGCGCTATCTGGAATGAACAGCCGCCTGCTCATCTGGGCGCCGTTGCTGATGT
>DATMDB010000046.1:0-8560 GCA_035558075.1 Burkholderiales bacterium | reverse complement strand
AACAGCGCTGATGCGCCTGTGCAGCGAGTTCGCTGTGCCACTGATTATTAATGACAGCCTGGATGTGGCGCTTGAGATTGACGCAGACGGCGTCCATCTTGGAGCCCAAGACTGCCTGATCTCACACGCAAAAAACAAGCTCGGCGCAGAAAAAATCATCGGCGCCTCGTGCTACGAGAATCTGCAGCGCGCGCTCGAAGCCGAAGTAGAGGGAGCAGATTATGTGGCTCTAGGTAGTTTCTTTGCCTCCACTGTCAAACCCCATGCGGTCAGAGCACCGTTGAAATTGTTGCGCGAAGCGAAAGAGCGGCTGCGCGTGCCCGTAGTGGCGGTCGGAGGAATCGATCTGCATAACGCCGGCTTGCTGGTCGCCGCTGGGGCGGACGCGGTCGCGGTTATTTCCGCGCTGTTCAACGCCAATGACATCAGGGATACTGCAAAAAAATTCACCGCTTTGTTTGCAGTTTTTCATCATGGCATCGCGTAACCAGGAATTATTCGAGCAATCGCAAAAACTCATCCCGGGTGGGGTAAATTCGCCGGTACGCGCATTCAAATCCGTCGGAGGCACACCGCTTTTTATCACTCGAGGCCAAGGCGCCACGGTTTGGGATGCAGATGGCAAAGCTTATACAGATTATGTCGGCTCATGGGGGCCGCTGATTCTCGGCCACGCACACCCTGATGTCGTTTCCGCTGTGCAGCGGGCGGCAGCCAGTGGCCTGAGTTTTGGCGCGCCTACGGAAAGCGAACTGGAAATGGCGCGGCTTCTGTGCAAGCTGCTGCCGTCACTGCAACAAGTACGGCTGGTGAGTTCCGGCACCGAGGCGACGATGAGCGCGATTCGCCTTGCGCGCGGCTTTACCGGCAGGAGCCGCATCCTCAAGTTTGCAGGTTGCTATCACGGCCATGCTGACTCATTGCTGGTTAAGGCCGGCTCGGGGGCGCTCACTTTCGGCCAGCCCGATTCCGCCGGTGTGCCTGCGGAAACCGCTGAGCTGACCCTGGTGCTTGAGTTTAATGACAGCGAAGCCCTGGCGCAGACTTTCAATAAAATGGGCAACGAAATCGCCGCGGTGATCGTAGAGCCGGTTGCCGGCAATATGAACCTGATCAAACCCAAAACGGGATTCCTGCAGTTGCTGGGAAACCTGTGCACGAAGCACGGTGCGGTGCTGATTTTCGATGAAGTGATGACCGGTTTTCGCGTCGCCCTCCACGGAGCGCAAGGGCTTTACGGCATCACCCCCGATCTCACTACGCTGGGCAAGGTGATGGGCGGCGGAATGCCGCTTGGCGCATTCGGTGGCAGGCAAGATATCATGCAGTGCGTCGCTCCCTCCGGCCCGGTCTATCAGGCAGGAACACTCTCAGGCAATCCTGTGGCGGTTGCGGCGGGTTTAGCAACGCTGCGCTTGGTCCAAGCTCCTGGTTTTTATGAAAAGCTTGCCGCAGCTACCCAAAAACTCACTGAGGGCTTGAGCATGGCCGCCCGGAAACACGGGGTCGCATTTTCGGCACAAGCCGTGGGTGGAATGTTCGGCATTTATTTCCGCCAAACGCCGCCGCAAAATTACGCTGAAGTCATGCAATGCGACCAAACATTATTCAACCGGTTTTTTCATGCGATACTGCAGAAAGGCGTTTATTTCGCGCCTTCAGCATTCGAAGCGGGCTTTGTATCTTCAGCGCATGGCGAAAAGGAAATTGCCGCAACGCTTGCAGCCGCTGAACAGGTGTTTTCAGGTTTATGACGGTGCTCAGCAAACAGTTGTCCGCAATCAGCCGCGAGGCATTACGCCGGCACTTCCTCGCTCTTCCGCCCGAAGATGTGCGTCTGCGCTTTGGCAGCGGCATGAGCGCGGAGGGCATCAACGCCTATGTCCACAAGATGGATTTCGACCGCGACGCGGTGTTTGGCGTGTTTGATGAAAATCTGCAGCTCACCGGTGTTGCACATTTGGCGCTTGATCCCGAGCACAACGCCGCCGAGTTGGGTGTTAGCGTGCTGCCCGGACATCGGGGCCAAGGGATAGGCACAGCGCTGTTTGAGCGCGCCGAGGCGCACGCCAGAAACCACTACATCAAAATCCTGTTCATGCACTGCTTGACCGAGAACCAGCCGATGATGCACATCGCGAGCAAATCGGGAATGCGGGTGTTGGCGGCAGGCTCCGGCGAATCCGACGCGCATCTGGAATTATCCGCGCCCGACGCGGCGAACGTCGCTGACGAGTTGATGCGGGAAAGGGTTGCGCTGTGGGATATCGCGCTGAAGGCGCAGTTTCTATCGGCCAAGCAAATCGCCAAGGCGATGGCTGGAAAAACGCGTTGAGCTAGAAGCGCACCGTAGAAATGCAAGCCGGTGAGAAACATGTTGATGCCGGGAAGATGGCAAAACGCATCGAGTTTAGGAACTGATTCCACGCTTTACTTAGAGAGGAAACCGGTTTGATCACAGGATTATGCCGACCGGGTGGCCCGGGTCATCTCTTTTAGTTCCGTCCGGTAGTGAAAAATTTTAATGCAGACCGGAAATGTACTCCGCCAGCGCGCGTATTTCCTGGTCGCTTAATTTCACCGCGATAGCGCGCATCATCTTGCTGTTGTCGTCGGCGCGCTCCCCGCTGCGGAAGGCTTTCAACTGGGCCAGGATGTATTCCGCATGCTGTCCTGCAAGACGCGGAAACTGGGAAGGAATACCGGCGCCGTCTGGCGTATGGCAACTGGCGCATGCCGGAACCGCGGTCGCGGCATTGCCACCACGGTAGATTTTCTGTCCGAGCGCTACCAGCTCTCTATCTTTGGCGCTGCCGAGTTTTGGTTTCTTTTCGCCAAAGTAGGCTCCGAGATTTTTCATGTCATCTGGAGTAAGACTAGCAACAATTGGGCCCATGACAGCGCTTTTGCGCCCTCCTGATTTAAAACTCAGCAACTGGTTGGTAAGATACTCCGAATACTGCCCGGCGAGATTAGGGTTTGCCGGCAGCAGGCTGTTGCCGTCCGCACCGTGACATGCCGCGCAGATCTGCGTTACGATTTGTTGCGCCTTTGCCGGATCACCTTGTGCTGGGTTTGCAGCGACTGCCGGATGCAGCATCCCTGCTGTTGTGAGCAGCACAACGATTCGTCTCATTTTAGAATCGGCTCCTTCAGAATCGCTTTGCGGATAAACGTGTCATTTTATATCAGCTATCCTCAATCGTGCCACTTGTCAAACTCATCGCGTCAATTTAATTGATGTCTCTGTTTCAACATATCGTCTTCTTTGCTTCAGTCGCCGATTTGCGCGACCTGCCGCCACCGCAAGGCGCAGAAATCGCATTCGTTGGCCGCTCCAACTCCGGAAAATCCAGCGCCATAAATGCGCTCGCCAAGCGCAAACGACTTGCGTTCATCGCAAAATCACCTGGGCGCACTCAGCAAATCAACTTCTTTAGCTTGGGGGATGCACGTTACCTTGTGGACCTCCCGGGTTACGGCTATGCCAGAGTGCCCGTAACGGTGCGGCAGCTCTGGAAATCACTCATAAGCGAGTACTTGCAGACTAGAAAAACCCTGTGCGGCTTGGTACTGATCATGGATGCGCGCAACCCTCTCACGGCGCTGGATAAACAAATGCTGGATTGGTTCCTGCCTACCGGAAAGCCGGTGCATGTCCTGCTCAGCAAGGCCGATAAATTAAACGGACAACAGGCAAATAATGCACTAAAGAACGTTACTGAAGTCCTGGCCAAGTTTTATCCCAAATGCACGGTGCAGCTCTTTTCGAGCGTGTCCAAGACCGGGCTTGAAGAAGCTGAAGCCGCAATCGCAGCACGGTTTGGCCGAGGCCTGTCTGCGGCTCCACGAATAAAAAACCCCCGGTTAAAGGGGAGCAAACCGGGGGCAAAACGCCTTAAATAGGATTAAGGCACCCGCTCAGGGAGGAAAAGCGGGAGACGATAAAGTATCGTCCACTGTTTATGATTATTTGGCGAAGACATAAGTTCCCCTACCCATAAAAAATTATCGTCTTTATTATCAATAGGCTATAGCCCGAAAAGCTTGATTTATATGACAACTAAATGGGCGCTGCATGGATTACGGCCGCTGTCCGCGCTTTCCGTCAAACGGAATATTGTGTCAGTATAATTATTTACTTAGATTTACCACACCAATGCAGACGCTGGGACAGTATTCAAACAAGAGAATGCGGCGCCTGCGCCGTGATGATTTTTCGCGCCGGCTGGTGCGTGAAAACCAGCTATCGGCCGACGACTTGATCTATCCCGTGTTCGTACTCGAAGGCAAAAACCGCCTAGAGCCAATAGCGTCTATGCCGGGAATCGCGCGGCAGACTTTAGATAAGTTACTGCATCAGGCGGAACAATGCGTAAAGCTGGGTATCCCCGCAGTCGCCCTGTTCCCGGTGATCGCGCATAAATTGAAGACCCCTGAAGGAAAAGAAGCGTTCAACCCCAAAGGCCTTATACCCAGAGCGGTAAACGCGCTGAAAAAACGTTTTCCGCAACTAGGCATTATCACCGACATCGCGCTTGATCCCTATACTAGTCACGGCCAGGATGGGCTGATTGACGCCTCGGGTTATGTGATAAACGACAAAACTGTGGAGGCGCTCGTCAAACAGGCGCTCACCCATGCCAAGGCGGGCTCGGACATCGTTGCGCCCTCGGACATGATGGACGGTCGGATTGGCGCAATTCGCAAGGCACTTGAGACAAAAGGTTTTATTCATACGCGTATTCTTGCTTACTCAGCCAAATACGCGTCAAATTTTTACGGCCCGTTCCGCGAGGCGGTAGGCTCGGCAGCCAACATCGGCGCCGGCAACAAATGCACTTATCAATTGGACCCCGCCAACAGCGACGAAGCGCTGTGGGAAGTCGGTCTAGATTTGCAGGAAGGCGCAGACATGGTGATGGTCAAGCCGGGGATGCCGTACCTGGATGTCTTGCGCCGCGTGAAAGAGCAATTCAAAGCGCCGACCTTCGTCTATCAGGTGAGCGGTGAATACGCGATGCTCAAAGCTGCGGCCAAAAATGGCTGGCTGAACGAAAAGGAATGTGTGCTGGAAGCACTGCTCGCCTTCAAGCGCGCCGGCGCCGATGCCATTTTGACTTATTTTGCGCTGGATGCCGCCGCCTGGCTTGCCGAAGAGCGCCGCTAAACACGCCGCTCAAACCTGCTGCAACAGGTTTTCCACGATCTCGGTCCTGGCTCGTGCGATGGGCCTTCCGTCAACTGAAGTCTTAAGCGCGTGACGCTGGTCATTAGTGGAAAAAACCGCGATCTTAATCTCAGCATCATCGCTGTTTATGGTAAAGACCGGGATCACACGCCATGCATCGCCAACATATAGTCGTTTTTCCGCTCTTCGGTAAGGAATCTCACGGTTCAACAAAAACAGCTCTACATCCTTGATGCTGTCCACAAAGAGCTGCAGGCTGACGTCGGAATGCCTGCCCGCGGTACCTGAGAGAACCGAACCGGTAAGATGCGGATTAAAACTTTTCAGCAGCTGCATCATCACCAGCGCTTGCTTGCGCAAATGCTTGAGAACTGCGCGTTGTTCTTCACCTTGATACAGGGCCTGATACGCCCGCAGTGCCTGCTCCACTTCCTCGTTGGTAGGTAGCTCGCGCAGCTCGGAAGTTCCGGCTCGACGCGCCGCCTTGCGTTTTGCCAAGGCAAA
Source organism: Burkholderiales bacterium (assembly GCA_035558075.1). Classification (GTDB taxonomy): domain Bacteria; phylum Pseudomonadota; class Gammaproteobacteria; order Burkholderiales; family JAHFRG01; genus JAHFRG01. The sequence continues at coordinate 2,865 of DATMDB010000046.1, read as the reverse complement.
GTCAGCAATGCCGTCCTCGGCCATCAGGCGCGCCGCTTGGTGAGCGATGCACTCGCGCAGGTGTTGCCGCTTTGGCCCTGGATCTTTCGGCATTATGCCCCCGTCTAGAACAACTGGTTCTTGATTTCGTCCGCTGGCCGGCCCGAATTAAGAGGAGATCCAGCAATACCGTATTCCTGTTCCGGCGGCAGATTCTCCTGATAAAAATATTCTATGATCCCATCCTTGTTTTCCGGGTCACGCAACCCCGTGTCGGGGTTTATTTTTGCGGTAATCACGCCTTCCGGTACGGTATAGCTCCCTTCCGGCACGCCTTTCAGCACTTTTCCCAGATAGGTTATCCAGATCGGTAGCGCGGCCACCGAGCCGATTTCATGCTCCCCGAGACTATGGGGCTGATCAAAGCCAATCCAATCCACCACTACTAATGTGGGTTGAAAACCAGCGAACCAAGCATCCACGGTGTCATTGGTAGTGCCGGTTTTGCCGGCCAAATCCTGGCGTTTAAGTTCCAATGCCCGGATCCCCGTACCTTGGCTGATCACGTCCTGCATCAGGGTAGTCATGATGAAAGCGTTGCGCGCATCGATCACCCGCTGCGCTCCCTCGCCCGCGCGTTCCGGTTTCGCCTGCGCCAGCAAATTGCCACGCTCGTCCTGAATGCGCTCGATAAAATAGGGCGAGATTCGATATCCACCGTTGGCGAACACCGAATAACCCGCAGCCATCTGCCAAGGGGTGGCAGTGCCCGCGCCGAGCGCCATCGTCAAATATGGCGGATGCCGCGACGGATCAAACCCGAAACGGGTGATGTAGTCCTGAGCATACTGCGGGGTAATGGCTTGCAAAATACGCACCGAAACCAGGTTTTTGGATTTGGCTAAAGCAATGCGCAGCCGGATTGGCCCGGAGTAGCCACCTTCGTAGTTTCTCGGTTCCCAATCCTGGTTGCCCGTTTGAGCGGGGTCTACCACCAGCGGAGCGTCGTTGATCACGGTAGCCGGAGTAAAGCCTTTTTCCAGCGCGGCGGAGTAAATAAACGGCTTGAAACTCGAGCCTGGCTGGCGAAAAGCCTGGGTGACATGATTAAATTTATTGCGGTTAAAGTCAAATCCGCCAACCAGCGCACGGATTGCCCCATCGTTCGGATTCAGTGACACCAGTGCCGCTTCCACAGCCGGAAGCTGCGCGATCTGCCACTGATTTCTTTCGTCTTTTTGCACGCGTATCAGTGTTCCCCTGCGGATGCGCTGGTTCGGCTTAATTTTTTCGCCGATATTTTTTTGCACAAGCTTGAGCCTCTCACCGCTGATTTCCATTATTTCCCCGCCCTTGCGGTAAGCCTTCACTGTTTTCTGACTCGCTTCCAAAACCACCGCAGGAATAAGATCGTCGCTTTCGCTCACGTCTGAAAGCGCGTCTTCAATGATTTCTTCCGCCTCAGCCGCATTCTGTGCCAATTCAATATACCCTTCCGGGCCGCGATAGCCGTGGCGCCGGTCATATTCGATTACCCCTTTGCGCAGGGCAGCGTAAGCGGCATCCTGATGGGATTTAAGCAACGTGGTATAAACGCTGAAGCCTTTTGAATAGGCATCATCCTGGTAGCGCTCGTACATGGCTTGGCGGACCATTTCTGCAACATACTCGCCTTTCAAGGCGAAATCCTGCTGCTCTTGCTTCACCACTATCGGCTGCTTATCGGCAATTCCGTATTCCCCCTCATTAATCACCTTGAGCTCCTGCATGCGCCGCAGCACGTATTGCTGGCGCTGCTTGGCGCGTTTCGGATTGACTATCGGGTTATCACGCGAGGGTGCTTTCGGCAATCCGGCAAGCAAGGCCATTTCCCCGAGGCTCAATTTGTCCAAGGGCTTGCCAAAATAGATTTGTGCGGCGGCGGCGAAGCCGTAGGCGCGCTGTCCAAGATAGATCTGGTTGATGTACAGCTCGAGAATCTGGTCTTTGCTTAAATTGTGTTCAATTTTAAACGCAAGCAATGCCTCACTGAATTTGCGTGCCAGGGTTTTTTCCTTGGACAGGAAAAAATTACGCGCCACCTGCATAGTGATGGTGCTCGCCCCCTGACGAGCGGCTCCCGAAGAAAAATTGAAATAGGTGGCGCGCAACACGCCCGGGTAATCCACTCCACCGTGCTGATAAAAGCGCTCGTCTTCGGCAGCCAGTATCGCCTGCAGCATTAGCTTTGGCACAGCGTCGATTTTCACCAAATTGCGCCGCTCTTCGCCAAATTCACCGATCAAATAGCCATCGGCGGTGTATACCCGCAGCGGGATCTTTGGCTGGTAATCCGTCAGCATTTCTAACGAAGGCAGGCTGGGATAGGTGATAATCGCTGCAAAGGCGATGATCAACGCCCCGAGCAGCCCCAAGCCAAGTACCGCCAACAACAGGTAGCCCAGCCAGCGTGCAAACATGATAAGGTTTTCTTCTAAAAAGGTAAGTTTTTTGAAATTTTGGGAATTATAGGCGTAGTAGGACGCGAAAGAAATTTGTTAAAAAATTACTTTACTTGCTTTAGGCTTGTTGCTAGCATTTAATGTAAATTATATGTATTGTCTCTAACCAGCGTATGGCCAAAGGGAAATTTGATTTCTTTGAAGCGCGGATGCCGCCCTTGCTCGGGGTGGATATCAGTTCGTCCGCAGTGAAGATGGTTGAGATCTCCGAGGCAGGCAAAAGCAGCTATCGTGTCGAGCGCTACACCATCGAGCCGTTGCCCAAGGATTCAGTGGTGGATGGCAACATCTCCAACCTGGAAGCGGTAAGCGAAAGCATCAAGCGCGGCTGGAGAAACATGGGCACGCGCATAAAAAACGTGGCTTTGGCATTGCCGGCGGCGGC
>DATMDB010000045.1:0-2322 GCA_035558075.1 Burkholderiales bacterium | reverse complement strand
ATGGCATTCATTGAGAAGCGTAATGGGGTCTTTGATGTGTTCGATAACTTCAAACAGGGTCACGGCATCAAAGTGTTCTGCGGGAAAACGTGCCTCCTGCAGGGTGCCGATATGCACCCTGAGACCGGATTGAACCGCGCTTTGTGCGGCTCTTGCCGCTGGCTCAACGCCTTGTGCGCGAAAACCGAGCGCCGCGGCGGTGGAGAGAAAGGCGCCGCTTGAACAGCCGACATCGAGCAGGCTGATTTCTTGTGCCGGTTTTTCCAGCAGCCGCGAGATTTTGCCAAGCCACTTGCGATTTTGCCATGAACGCCGCTCGCCCGAATCCACAGCGGGCAAAGTGCCGCGGGGATCATCGAATTCCTGCATCGATTGCCAATATCTTTCCTTGCCGCACTGGCTTATCAATTGTCCGCATTCCTGGCAATACAGCAAGGCTCCTTCAGCGAGCACAATGTCACTCGGGACAAGGGTTGACGTGCAGCCAATGGGGCAGGATTCGAGGTAACGCGAGTTCGACATGTGTCAGGCTGAAATGGTGTTCTGCTGCAAGAGCGTTTGCATGGCAGCAATGACCTTCTCCGATTTCAGGTTTTGCAGGCAATCGCTGAAGCTCGCGGTGTGCCTATCGCATCCCTCCAGCAGGCAAGGCACGCAGGCGCCCGGCCCTTGCAGCAGAACGACATTGCCGACGCGCTGGGTGCCGAGACGTTTCCAGGGGTTATGTTCCACGTTGTGACTTTTGGGCCAGGGCCCCCATTTCACCGGATTGGAAGGACCGTAGAGCGCGACCGTGGGCACGCCCACCGCGGCGGCGATGTGGGTGACAACGGTATCGGGACCGACATAAATCACCGCGCGGCTCAGCAGACAAGCCGCTTGCTGCAGATTCAATCGGCCTGCCAGATTCAGCGTGTTCCGGGGCAGCAGAGGCATGATTTTTTCGATATATCCCAGCTCTTCGGCCTCGCTGCTGCCCGTGAGGACAACCCGCAGCCCGTGATCGGCAAGCCAGCGAGCGAGCTCGCTCCAGCCTTGGACGTGCCACATCTTGTAGTTGAATTTCGGGTAGAGATGCAAAACAGCCAGGCGCTGCTTCGGCGCCTGGCGTGATAAAAGCTCATCGAGATATGCCGCGGTTGCATCGCTCCACGACACGACTACTTCATATCTTTTCGGCACGAACAGAAGCTCGGCAAGCTTCAGATTCATCAACGCGGTATGAGTGTTGAGATTGTCGAAAAACGCCCACTGCGAGAGCAGGTTTTTTTTCCAGCGATGTTTGGGGTCGTCAAGAAGCGGGCCGATACGCCTTTTTCCAAAGAGCCAGGCATAGAGCGTCGGGCGGTCACCAGGCAGGCAGGAGACGGCGAGGTCGTAGCGACGCAGCAAGCCGGCAACGAGTTTTAAATGGCGCCACAATCCGGGGCGCTCGGCGATGGTAATGACGGAACGCAAATCAGGATTGGCGGCGATGATGCTTTCGGTGCCCGCAAACACCAGCGCCTCGATTTGCGTCTGCGGCCAGGCTTGCTTCAAGGAACGAATCAGCGGCGTGGCAAGAAGTACATCGCCAATACGGCGCGTGACAATCACCAGTACGCGTTGCGGAGCTTTCATAAATACTGCTCGACTCCGAAAACGGCGCGGGTGCGCTCGGAATGCAGTACTTCATCTAGCCGCCGCTGGTTTTCGGCAAATCGGCTGCGGTCGTTTTCGCCATGCCACAAATGCAGCACGGGCGCGGCAAAGCGTGCGCTTTTATGTTTGATACCGGCGCGCAGCAGGCGCACCGCCAGGTCCGAATCTTCCAGGCCCCAGCCGGAATAAGCTTCATCCAAGCCGTTTATCATCAGCAGGTCTTTGCGCCAGGCGGCAAGATTGCAGGTTTTCACGCCTTGCCAGCGGTTCCTAGCCAATTTGCGTACCGCTGAAAAATCGGGAATAGAGAGCAAGGGCAGGACGCGATTGATATCACCGCGCATCCAGGCGCCAAACCATTTGCCGAGATTCCAGCTGTGGACCGGCAGTTTGTATTCCAGCGCCGAACGCGTGAATGACTCGCTCAGCAAAACGCGGTTTCCCGCGACAAACCATCCCGGTTCCGCGAGTCTGCGGTGCCGCGACACAAAATACGGCAGGGGGATGCAGTCGCCGTCGGTGAAGATAATGTACTCGGCTTGCGTGCTCGCCAACGCGCGGTTGCGGATCGCCGCAGCGCGAAACCCCCGGTCTTCCTGCCAGACATGGTGGATGGTGAAACCGGCGCGAGCTTGGTAAGCATCCACGATTTGAGCTGTTTTTCCGGTGGAGCCGTCGTCC
>DATMDB010000044.1:0-2766 GCA_035558075.1 Burkholderiales bacterium | reverse complement strand
GGCTCTTCAAAAGCAAGGGCGGGGAACGCAGCCAGCAGCCAGGCCGCCAATATCAGGTTGGTATTAAATTTGCGTAAAATCAGCTTGGCCATTAGATGCCGGGCTCCTTTGAGAATGTAGAGAAAGTCATAAATGTTGCTGGCATATACACAAACGTGCTGAATAAGGCTAAGATTCATGTGAGGTCCAAAAACCTGTAAGGAATGATAAAAAAGAAGAAGAGTTCGTATTTTCAGTACTCGTGCCCGTTTAATTGTTTCCGCAAGCAGAATAGGGAGACGGCGCAGCATGACCGAACTCGATTTATTTGAATCTCTTTTGACCAGCGAGTCAATTGAAGGATTGCACGCAGCCGTTGTGAGTATCGTCAAGCAGATGGGCTACGAGCATTTCATTTACGGAGTGCAGGTCAATACCTCTATTACCCGGCCTTACCAGTTTGTTTTCAGTGGATACCCCAAGGAATGGCGCGGCCGTTATGTCGAAGCGGGTTATCAGAATATTGATCCGACCGTTGTTCATTGCATCAAAAACAAGCGTGTGATTCCCGTCATCTGGGACAGTCAGCTTTTCCACAACCGGCCTGCAGCCCGGTTGATGGGCGAAGCCAAGGAATTCGGCCTTGCGAGCGGCGTCAGTTTCTCGGTGCATGGGCGTTACGGCGAATCGGCAATGTTAAGCCTTGCGAGCTCAACCCATCCACGCCAGGCGAAGAAAGACATCGCGGAATACCTGGGCAGGGGGCAGCTTCTTGCCTGTTATGTGCACGAAGCCGTTCAGCGACTGGTGCTGAGCAAGGAAGCGCTGCCGTTGCAAAAAATCGGCTTGACCGAGCGCGAAAAGGAATGCCTGCTCTGGGCGTCCGAAGGCAAAACCGGCGGCGAGATAGCCGAAATCCTCAATGTGTCAGAGCGTACTGTGATTTTCCACTTTCAGAACATCTCGCAGAAAATGGGCGTATCCACGCGTCAGCACGCGATAGCCCGTGCCATTTCCATGGGGCTCGTCAGCATTTAGTCCGTACTGCCGACGGCCAGCATTTCTAGAGCGGCTTCCCGTCGGCAAGCCGAAAATCTTCCCGAAAAAATCGCAGGGCGTGAGGCTCGGAATTCCGCGCCAGTTCTCGATTTCGCCGGTTTTTCTCCTTTTTAACCTGTAACTTTTTACAGCTAGGCACCGGATAAAGCTCGTTGTTTGATGGTTTCCGTCTTCAACAGACGGAGGGCACAGCAATGAGCGAGATTTTGGTTGCACGCAAGAGTGAGAAATCTTTGGATCAGAATGCGGTGATAGGAATGTACAAACTGCGGCATGCGGTATTTCACGACCGGCTGGGCTGGGAAGTTTCGAGCGACAACGGCATGGAGCATGATGCTTTTGATGAAGTAGACCCGGTGTATGTGCTGGTGAGAGGAGACAGGCAGCAAATTATCGGCTGCTGGAGATTGTTGCCGACCACCGGGCCGTACATGCTCAAAGATGTGTTCCCGCAGCTGTTGCACGGCCAGCCCGCACCGGAGCGGCCCGATGTTTGGGAATTGAGCCGCTTTGCCATTGCGGAAAGCGAATCCGCAGCCACGGGCTTTGGCCTGAGCGAAACACCACTGCGCATGATTAGAGCGGCGGTACAGTTCGCACGACTCAACGGCATCAGCCGCTACGTCTCGGTAACCAGCGTGGCCATTGAAAGAATGTTCCGCAAGCTCGGCGTCAGCGTCACGCGCCTGGGCGAGCCTGTCAGGATAGGCAGGGTTTTGACGGTGGCGTGCACGCTTGAAATCGACTACCCCACCAAAATCGCGCTGTTTGGCGCCCTCCCGGAACACGCGCCGAGGATAGCGGCATGAAAGTGCTCATGTTTGGCGGGACACGTCGTACAAGAGGAGCGCTTAAAAACCTCATGGGCAAATCCGGCCATGAATTGCAGTTCTGGGAAAGCGATGGAAATGCTGGGCTCAACCTCAATGAATACAACATGGTGGTGGTGGACGGCTCTTCCGGGGAAAGCGCGGACAGAGTGCGACTGGTGGATATTCTAGTGCGCGAAATTCGGGTGAGGTCATCGCAAATACCGATTGTCGTGATGAGCTTCATTGAAGGTGCCGCTGCCGACCGTGAGAGTCTGAGCGGTTATTCCTGTGGTATTGACCGTTCGCACAAAGGCGTATGGCATCTGCGCTGCCGGTTGAAACAGCTTGCCTGGAATGAATGCCACGCACTGCTGCAGGATGAAATGGAGAAGGAGGATGTAGAGCCGGTGACTTTTGAATATCAAGGTTGATGCCGCGGGCTGCTGTTTATCCAGGAGCGGGGGCTGCCGCATGCCTGGAAAATCGGGATAAATTTCCCGCTGCTTGCTGTTGCGCCGCCTGAAGCTCCACCGCGGCAGGCCGGATTTCTAGAGGACATCACGAATGCAATCGGAAAGGACGGCAGCAGCGGCGACCTGGATCTTGAAATAACAGAAAGCCTGGTTTTGAGAGCCGGTTTGCGACAAGGGCTATGCGATTTTTTGCATCACCGCGGCGAAAAAACCGTCGGTGCCGTGAATATGAGGGACGAGACGCAAGTACTCAGCGCCCTCCAGCGCAATGCTTTGCTGCGCAAGAATCCCGCCACAATGGATTTGCTTAAATTGCGGGTGCTGTTTTAACAAACCATCCACGATTTCTTCGTTTTCTTCAGGCAAAACGCTGCAGGTCGCGTAAACGAGCCGCCCGCCGGATTTCAAGAGACTCGCAGCGCGCTCAAGGATCAGCGCCTGTT
>DATMDB010000043.1:0-7143 GCA_035558075.1 Burkholderiales bacterium | reverse complement strand
TCCACCGTGAGCATTTCGAACGGCTCGCATTTCTCGCCGTTGATTTCGCGAATCACAACCCGCGGGCGGGACACCGCCAGCTCGTAGCCTTCCCGGCGCATGTTTTCCAGCAGGATGGTGAGATGCAATTCACCCCGGCCGGAGACCAGGAACACATCCGTGTCCGCAGTATCTTCGACGCACAACGCCACGTTGGTCAGCAGCTCCTTGTGCAGCCGCTCGCGCAGCTGGCGACTGGTCACGAATTTTCCTTCCTGTCCGGCATAGGGTGAGGTGTTGACCTGGAAATTCATGGTGAGCGTGGGTGCGTCCACCGCCGGCAGAGGTAAGGCTTCCGGGCGTTCCGGGTCGGCGAGAGTCACGCCGATGCCGATCTCCTCGATGCCGTTCACCAGTACGATGTCTCCGGCTTCCGCGATCTCCATGGGCACGCGCGTCAAGCCCTGGAAGCACAGCACCTGGTTCACCCGCGCTTTTTTCGGCTCGTCATGACCGTTCAAAATAACAACGTCCTGCGCGGCCTTGAGACGCCCGCGGCGGATGCGCCCGATGCCGATGCGCCCAACGAAGCTTGAATAATCCAGCGCACTAATTTGAAGCTGGAGCGGCTCGTCGGGATTGCCGACAGGAACCGGCACATGTTTGAGTATGGTATCGAACAACGGCCGCATGGACAGCCCCTCACCCGCGCCGCTGCTCGGTGCATCCGCAAGATCGAGCACCGCCCAACCATTGAGCGCGGAGGCATAGACGACGGGAAAATCCAGTTGCTCCTCGGCGGCGCCCAGTTTGTCGAATAAATCAAAAGTGTGGTTCACCGTCCAGTCCGGGCGGGCGCCGGGGCGGTCCATCTTGTTTACCACCACGATAAACTTCAAACCCTGCGCCAGGGCCTTGCGCGTCACAAAACGGGTCTGGGGCATGGGTCCCTCTACTGCATCCACCAGGAGCAGCACGCCGTCCACCATGGACAGCACTCGCTCCACTTCGCCACCGAAATCCGCATGACCCGGCGTATCGACGATGTTGATGTGGGTGCCTTGGTAATTTACCGCCGTATTCTTGGCGAGAATGGTAATGCCGCGCTCCCGCTCCAAATCATTGCTGTCCATGACTCGCTCAGCTACGTGCTGGTGGGCCGCAAATGTCCCCGCTTGGTGGAGCAGTTTGTCCACCAGCGTGGTCTTGCCGTGGTCCACGTGGGCAATGATGGCGATGTTGCGGAGTGCGCGGCGCATGATGATCTAACGGTTTGACAAAAGTCGCGCATTGTAACACGGAGAGCCCAGGCAGCCCGCATGATTCATGCGGAGTAGCGGGCAGTTTGATTCAGAATAGACCGTTCGCCTATGAATCCTCGTGTTTTAGCGTTGGGTTCGCGGCTGATGAAATTCGTCTGCAGCCCTATTTTTCTTCAAGATGCACCTTACGGATTCCAAAGCCGATGAGCCGGGCAGGAAGGGCGCGCAGCAAGGGCAGGCGAAACAGCGCGGGCGGCCTGAACGAGGCAGCGGGATTCAATGCCGTTTTAATCACCCGGTTTTGAATGAAAGTCTGAAAGGCCTGAATCACCCGCGTGGCAAAGTAACGCTGCTTTTGCACTGCGGCCAAATCGCTTAAGCTGACTTGGCCGCGCCGCAACGGACCGGTGAGCACATTGGCCGCCACCACCGCGTCCTGAATCGCGTAATTGATGCCCACTCCGCCGACCGGCGACATGACGTGCGCCGCATCGCCGATGAACAGCAATCCGGGTTTGTGCCATTGCTTCAGGCAACTTGATTCCACTGAAAGCACTGAAAACTGGCCCCAGCCTTGCAGGGACGAGACCCGGTCGGCGAATTCCGGAGCCAGGGACGATAGCGACTGGTGAAATTTTTCCATGCCTTCTTCGCGAAGCGCGTGATAGCTTGCTTTGAAAATGACGTAACCCAGCTGGTAATGGTCTTCCCGTGGCAGGATGACAAGCATATGCCCTTGCCCGATGCGGCCGCTAAAACCCAGGGTATCGCCCGGCCGTTTGGGCAGGCGGAACCACAATACGTCCATCGGCGGGGAGCTCTTCACCGGTTCCAGGCCCGCAATTTTTCTGAGCCTCGAAAAACGGCCGTCAGCGGCCACAGTGAGCAACGCCCGCAATTCATGTTCCTGCCCGTTTGAATCCTGATAGCGCACGCCGCGGCATATCCCGTTCTCCATGATCTGCTCACGGGCATGGGTGCCCATGAGGAGCTTGAAGCCGGGATACTTTTGGGTCTGCTCGGTAATGAACTCCAGAAAGCGCGCTTGCGGCATGAGCGTGATGTAGGGAAAGCGCGTTTTGAGAACGCTCAAATCCACCATGGTGAACGAATCGCTTTTGGTCTGCAGGGTCAGCTGGCGCAGCTTGGTATGAGGCAGTTGCAGCACCGAGTCGGCGAGCCCGATTTCGTCCAGGATCTCCATGGCGGATGGATGCAGCGTGTCGCCGCGGAATTCCCGGTCGAAGTCTTTGTGCCCTTCAAGCAAAGTGACGCGAAGGCCTTTTCGCGCCAGCAGCAGCGACAATAAGGCACCGGCAGGGCCGCACCCGACTATGCAGCAGGTGGTTTGTTCAACGGAGTCTGGACTCATGGGGAAGCCGGGCGGCCAAGGCGCTCGTCCTCAAGGTATCACTCATCGCGCCATTCAAGGCGAAATAATACACCGGGTAAATTATTTCGCGGCAATCCCCTTCAACGTTAATCCGGCGCTCTTCATCAGGAAATACGCTGCGGGCACGACAAACATGGAAAGCAGCGGTGCGCTAATCATCCCCCCTACCATTGGCGCGGCGATGCGCTGCATCACTTCCGAGCCGGTGCCGCCGCCCAGCATGATGGGCAATAAGCCGCCGATGATGACCGCCACCGTCATCGCCAAAGGCCGCACTCTGAGCGCCGCGCCTTCCGTGATCGCCTGTTTTAAATCCTCCAGGTTGTTGAGTTCGCCCTTCTCCTGGTGGCGTTTGATCGCCTGGTCGATAAAGATCAGCATCACCACGCCGAATTCAGCCGCCACGCCAGCAAGAGCGATGAAACCCACCGCTGAAGCAATGGACATGTCGTAGCCTAAAAGATAAATCAACCAGAAACCGCCGATCAGCGCGAACGGCACGGTGGTCATGATGAGCAGTGCGGAACTTAAGCGCCGAAAAGTGAGGTAGAGCAGCACGAGGATGATGCCGAGGGTAAACGGCACCGCCACCGTGAGGCGTTTGTTAGCGCGTTCCAGGTACTCGAACTGACCGGACCAGGAGATCGAATAACCCGGAGGAAGTTGTACCCGCAGATTCACCAGTTTCTGCGCCTGCGCGACGAAAGAACCCAGGTCGCGGCCGCGGATATCCACATACACCCAGCCGTTAAGCCGCGCGTTTTCGCTTTTCAGCATCGGCGGGCCGTCGGTAATTGCGACATCGGCAACCGCGGAAAGCGGGACGGTAGCGCCCATTTCGGTGACGATAGGAAGCTCGCGCAGCTTCTGCACTGAATCGCGAATTTCGCGTGGATAGCGCATGTTGACCGGAAAGCGCTCCAGCCCCTCCACCGTTTCGGTGATGTTTTCGCCGCCGATGGCGACCGACACCACTTGCTGGACGTCGCTAATGTTGAGTCCGTAGCGCGCCGCCTGCACACGATTGATATTCACGTCAATATAGCGCCCGCCGGTCACTCGCTCGGCATACGCTGAAGCCGCCCCGGGAACGGTTTTCACCAGCGTCTCGATTTCCTCGCCGATTTTCTCGATGACTTTGAGATCGGGCCCGGCAATCTTGATGCCGACCGGGCTCTTGATGCCGGTCGCCAGCATGTCAATGCGGTTACGAATCGGCTGCACCCAAATGTTGGACAGACCGGGCAATTTCACCACGCGGTCGAGCTCTTCAATCAGTTTTTCCTCGGTCAAGCCGGCGCGCCACTCCGAGCGCGGCTTGAGCTGGATGGTGGTTTCCATCATTTCCAGAGGCGCGGGGTCGGTGGAGGTCTCCGCCTTGCCGATCTTGCCGAACACGCGCGCGACTTCCGGAATCCCGGCAATCAACTTATCGGTCTGCTGCAAAACTTCTGCGGCTTTGCCTGCGGAAAGCCCCGGCAGCGCGGTGGGCATGTACAGCAAATCACCTTCGGCGAGCGGCGGCATGAACTCGCCGCCCAAGCGCGTGATCGGCACCATGGCAAGCAACAGCAGAATCACCGCGAGCAGCAATGTGAGTTTGGGATATTGCAGCACTTTGCCGATGAGCGGTTTATATACGGCAATCAAAAAACGGTTTATCGGATTTTTTGTTTCTTCAGGAATTTTGCCGCGGATGAAATAACCCATCAGCACCGGAATCAAGGTCACCGCCAAAGCTGCCGCCGCTGCCATGGCGTAAGTCTTGGTGTAGGCGAGAGGCGAGAACAGCCTGCCTTCCTGCGCCTGCAGGGTGAAAATGGGCAGGAAGCTAAAGGTAATGATGAGCAGCGAAAAGAACAGCGCGGGCCCGACTTCGGAGGCGGCGGTGACGATTAAATCCCAGTGCTCGTCGCGCGAGATGGCTCTCTGCGGATTCTGGTGGTGCCATGCTTCAAGGCGCTTGTGCGCGTTTTCTATCATCACCACCGCTGCGTCCACCATTGCGCCAATCGCAATCGCGATGCCGCCGAGCGACATGATGTTGGCGTTTACGCCCTGGTGCTGCATGATGATGAATGCAACGAGGATGCCGAGCGGCAACGAAGCGATGGCAACAAACCCTGAGCGCAGGTGGAAAAGAAAAACAAGGCAGACTAAAGACACGATGATGAATTCTTCAATCAGCCTCTGTGTCAGCGTGTCCACCGCGCGGTGAATCAAGCCCGAACGGTCGTAAGTCGGCACGATTTCCACGCCCTGAGGCAGACTCTGTTTTAGGCTCTCCAATTTGGTTTTGACCGCGGCGATGGTTTCAAGCGCGTTCTTGCCCTGACGCATCACTATCACGCCGCCTACGGCTTCGCCCTGGCCTTCGAGCTCAGATATTCCGCGGCGGATTTCCGGCCCGATTTGCACCCGCGCTACATCCTTAAGGAAAACTGGCGTGCCTCTGGCACCGAGCCCTACCGGAATCGCGCGGAAATCGTCGAGCGATTTGAGATAACCCGAAGCGCGCACCATATATTCAGCTTCGCCCAGCTCGAGCACTGAGCCGCCGGTTTCTTTATTAGCGTTTTGCACGGCGCTGATGAGTTTGCTTTGGGGAATCCTGAACGCACGCATGCGTTCAGGATCGAGCACGATCTGGTATTGCTTGACGAGTCCCCCGATGGTCGCCACTTCTGCTACGTTAGGGACGGTTTTCAGTTCGTACTTGAGGAACCAGTCCTGCAGCGCGCGCAGTTGCGAGATATCGTATTTGCCACTCCGATCAACCAGCGCGTACTCGTAAATCCAGCCCACGCCTGTCGCGTCCGGGCCGATGGCGGGTTTGACATTCGCCGGCAGCCGGCCTTGCACCTGGTTCAGGTATTCGAGCACGCGCGAGCGCGCCCAGTAGAGGTCGGTGCCGTCTTCGAATATCACATACACATAGGAATCGCCGAAGAACGAATAGCCGCGCACGACTTTGGCGCCTGGAACCGACATCATGGTTGTGGTGAGCGGATAAGTGACCTGGTCTTCGACCACCCGCGGAGCTTGGCCCGGATACGGGGTGCGGATGATGACCTGCACATCGGATAAATCGGGAATGGCATCGAGCGGGGTGTGCAGCATGCTATAGATGCCCCACGCAGTGACAAACAGCGTCGCCATCAGCACCAGGAAGCGGTTGTGTACCGACCAGCTAATCAAGCGGGCGATCATTTTTGCTCTCCTCGCGGCTCATCGAACTTCTCCAGATTGCTGCGTAGGTTCGCCTCGGAGTCGATCAGGAACTGGCCCGAAGCGACAACGGTTTGGTCTTTTTCCAGACCTTTGAGGATTTCAGTCTTGCCGCCTGCCTCGGCTCCTGTCACTACTTGCACGGGGCGGAATTTGCCTTCACCTTCGGAGACAATAACCACGCTGCGTTTTCCAGTTTGAATCACTGCTTCGCTCGGCACCATGAGCGTGTTTTGCTGACTTTCGCCGTACAGCGTGACATCTGCGAACATGTCGGGTTTGAGCTCGAGGCCAGGGTTCTTGAGTACGACGCGCACTTTGAGCGTGCGTGTTGCCGCCATCAGTTCCGGATAAACGTAGTCCACCTTGCCTTCGAAGGTTTTTCCCGGATAGGCCGCGACCCGCACTTCGGCGCGATTGCCCTCGGTTATCCACGCGGCCTGGTTTTCCACGACTTCGGCGTTGACCCAGACCGAGGAGAGATCCACCAGATTGAACATCGCCATGCCAGTTGTCACCGCCATGCCTTGGCGCACACCGAGCTCGGCGACGATGCCGTTGATGGGCGAATAAAACGCCACGCGGCGCGAAGGCTTGCCGTTCTGTTTGAGCCCGGCTATTTGCTCTTCGGAAAGCCCGAGAAAGGAGAGCCGCGTGTGCGCCGCGCGCAGCAACGCGTCGTCCGGCTCGCCTGCTTTTTTGAGCGCGAGCAGGTATTCCTCCTGTGCGGCGTAAAGCTCGGGCGCGTAGACCTCGGCAAGGAGTTGTCCGCGGCGCACCGGGTCGTTCACCGCCTTGACGGAGAGGCGCTCGACCCAGCCAGCGGCGCGGCTTTGCACGATTTCGATGCGATGCTCGTCGGGCATCACCGTGCCGACGGTATGCACTTGCCTTGCAAACATGCCTATTTCCACCGGTGCAGTGCGCACGCCGAGGTTCTGCACCACGCGCGGGTTGATGATGATGCCGCCCGTATCTTGCGCCTCGCCGGCGTAAACCGGTACCAATTGCATGTCCATGAATGGCGATTTGCCGGGCTTGTCGAAGCGCTTCTGCGGGAACATCGGGTCGTGCCAGTAGAGAATTTTTTCCTCCTGTGCCGGTTTTTTCTCTGCGGCGTTGGGCTCAGCCGCAGGCATGGGTTTTCTGCTCATCCAATAACCGCCGATTGCCGCAAGCAGCAGCAAGATAAGTAATGAAGTGACAAGAATCAGGCGTTTGTTCATGGCATACCTCTATTGCAAGAAATACTGCAACTGTAATTGCGCGCGCGCCGCGTCC
>DATMDB010000042.1:0-2971 GCA_035558075.1 Burkholderiales bacterium | reverse complement strand
CGGCATGGTGTTCCAGAATTTCGAGCTGTTCCCGCACCTGTTGATCACCGATAACCTGACCCTGGCGCAGATCAAGGTGCTGGGCAGAAGCCGCGAAGAGGCGATGGCGCGAGGCTTGAAAATGCTCGAGCGCGTCGGCCTCAAGGAGCAAGCCCACAAGTTCCCCGGCCAGCTCTCGGGCGGACAGCAGCAGCGCGTGGCTATTGCCCGCGCGTTGGCGATGGATCCAATCGCCATGCTCTTCGACGAGCCGACCTCTGCGCTCGACCCGGAGATGATCAACGAGGTGCTGGATGTGATGGTCGGGCTGGCCAAGGAAGGCATGACCATGATGTGCGTGACCCACGAAATGGGTTTCGCACGCAAAGTTGCGCACCGAGTGATTTTCATGGACCAGGGCAGGATTATTGAAGACGCCGCTAAGGACGAATTCTTCGGCACGCCGCGCT
Source organism: Burkholderiales bacterium (assembly GCA_035558075.1). Classification (GTDB taxonomy): domain Bacteria; phylum Pseudomonadota; class Gammaproteobacteria; order Burkholderiales; family JAHFRG01; genus JAHFRG01. Next base: position 2,522 of record DATMDB010000042.1, on the reverse strand, counting down.
CGGAGCGGGCGCAGCAATTCTTATCAAAGATTCTCCATCATTGATTGGCTAGGGCCGCAACGTATCCCGCGATTTCGGATTTCAGGCGACCGGAACGCCCCAGGTTCCCTCGAAGAACTTTTCCCTAAGAGGCTTGCGGGCTCTCGGCGCGAGTTCTCGTTCCTTGATTTCTCCTTCCAGAATATCGGCATCCGCTTGATAGCCGACCGCAATCATCGCCATAGGTGTATAGCCCGGGGGAATCGCAAATTTTTCACGCAGCTTGTCTACATCGAAACCGCCCATCTGGTGCGCAGCGAGCCCCAGCGCCACCGCTTGCAGCACTAGGTTTGCGCTTGCCGCGCCGGTGTCATGCTGCCCCCAGCGGTTCGGCTTGCCGTTATGCGCGAATTGGCTGCCGGCGATGGAAGCCAAAAGCAGAGGCGCGTTTTTCACCCACGCCTGGTTGCCTTCGGCCAAGCATTCAAACGCCTTTTGCCAAGAAGCGGGGTCGCGGTGGCGGTCCCACAGCAGATAACGCCACGGTTCATCGCCGTAGCAGGACGGCGCCCAGCGCGCGGCTTCCAAAAGCGCCATCACTTGTTCGCGACCCACCGGCTTTGATTTATCAAAAGCGCGCGGGCTCCAGCGCCTGGCGATGAGGTCGTGAATAGCGACAGAAGTTTGCGCTTTTTTTCCTACAATCACGATTTCTCCTCCATCTTCTCCCCACACTTGTCCTTCTTACCCAAGCTGTATGGTCCGGAACCATAAGCCATGATGTAGAGCATTCCGCCCATGATAGCGAGATTTTTCATGAAATTTATCTGGTTTTGCATTTGCGCCGCGTCCGCAATCCAGAATGCATGAAAGATGAGCGTCGTCGGAATGATAAACAGGAAAATCGCCAGCGCCGCCCAGCGCGCCTGCCAGCCAAGCACGATCATGAGCCCCCCGCCCAATTCGATAAGTATGGCGGCAATCAACAGCACCTGCGGTATCGGCAACCCTTGGCCGGCCATGTAGTCCGCAGTAGAGTGGAAATTGGTGATTTTGCCGAAACCGGAAATGATGAATATCAATGCCAGCAAAATGCGCCCGATGAGCGGCGCGTACTGTGTCGCCATTTCACACGCTTTGTTCATGATTGAGCTCCTTTCTATTAGTAGACTTAGGCAAGATCAAACAACAGCAATTCGGTATCTTCCAAAGTGGCAAGCGTGATTTTGTTTTCATCGGTGATTTTCGCACCATCCCCCGTCTCCAGCCGCTCACCGTTCGTCTCCAGCGCGCCGCGTGCAACATGCGCATAAGCGCGCCGCCCGTTTGCCAGCGAGTGGCTCAATTCTTTGCCCTTGCTCAAAATCCCGGCGTACATCGAAACATCCTGGTGTATGGCCACCGAGCCGTCGCGGCCTTCTGGAGAAGCCACCAAGCGCAATCTATCCTGCTTTTCCCGTGCGTCAAAATATTTTTGCTCATAGCTCGGTTGCATTCCCGTGTATTTCGGCAATATCCAGATTTGCAGAAGATGCACGGTCTCGCTTTGCGAAGCATTGAATTCACTGTGCGTGACACCTGTTCCTGCGCTCATGCGCTGCACGTCGCCGCGCTTGATAATGGAGCCAGTGCCCATGCTGTCCTTATGTGCGAGCTGGCCTTCCAGAATGTAGGTGATGATTTCCATGTCACGGTGCGGGTGCGTGCCGAAGCCTTTTCCCGCCTGGACAAAATCTTCGTTTATGACGCGCAAGCTGCCGAAGCTCGTGTGCTCGCGGTCGAAATAATCGGCAAATGAAAAGGTGTGGTAGGTCTTAAGCCAGCCGTAATCAAAATAGCCGCGCTCCGCGCTTTTTCGCAAATTCAGCATGATTTGTCCTTGATTTTACAGCCTGTTTCGCCCGCTCGACGTTGTATTAAGTGATTGATAAACAATTATATTCCCAACCGCCAACGGTTTCATTCTATTTCGAATCTTCCGTTCCGGTTGCGTTCAGGACGCGCCGCGCCGATCAGGTGATGCCGGGTCACGGCATCGGGCTCGCTTTTGTGCGCGATATCGTCCACGACTATCAGGGGAATATCCGGATTACGCGCAGTGAGTTCAGCGGCGCGACGTTTGTAGTGGACCTGCCCTGACCTGAAATTCAGTGCGCCTATGCGGGGAAGAAAAAGGGGTTCCGAACGTGCTTCGGGAAAAGCAAATAATCCGGATGATGCACCATCAGGGATTAACGGTTAACCGGCTGCTCTCGTGTAATTTCCTGCTGCACCCTGGCCATATCCACGGCCTGCGCTTGGCTAATGATGTTCTCAAGACCTGAGGCATGAAGAGCTCCGGGCTGCGAAAACAAAATGACCTGCTCGCGCAGGATCATCAATGTCGGAATAGAACGTATCTGGAAATACGCCGCGAGCTCCTGTTCCTCGTCGGTATTGATCTTGGCGAACACAATTTCCGGATGCTTATTGGAAGCGGCATCGAAAATCGGCGCGAACGAGCGGCACGGTGCGCACCACGGCGCCCAGAAATCCACGATCAC
>DATMDB010000041.1:0-4049 GCA_035558075.1 Burkholderiales bacterium | reverse complement strand
GCCTTCGCCGCATTTGCCTTCTTTCATCATTTTGGCATTAGCTTCTTTGTCGGCCTTCGACATTTTGCCGGCAGGGCCTTTACCGTCGGCTTTCTTGTCATCGCCTGCAACCTGGTAGCCGCTCTTCAACGAATCCATGGCGAAAGGATTACCAACCGCTTTGGCGATGGGGGCAATGGCGAAAGAAGCCGCAAAAGCGGTGCCTAGAGCCACAGTTAAAACAGTTTGTTTCTTGATCATGACGTTCTCCATACTAAAAAATTGTTGAAAAATCTTGGTTCAGGCATCTATTTTTCTAGAAACGCTTAACGGGCAAAAGCGTTTTCAATCACCGATACGCGAGGCTCCCGATACCGGGTTTCCCCGTCTTCCGAAAAATTCTCTCGAGTTCAGTGCGGATAATGCTGACAGGCGCGCCGGATGAAGGCCATCTGCTCGCGGAAGCGCCTGCAGCCATCGCAAACAAAAAAGTGTATTCTCAGGCCTACCCATTCTACCAGACTCAGGCGGCGGTCCAGGGATTGTGATACCAACTTTGAAACTTCCTTGCAGGTCAGCATTACTTTTCCTCGAAATTGCCGCCGAACCAGTTATGCTGCAAGCATAGCCTCAAGCTCATGCGTGCGCGGTACAGCATCACCCAGCAGTTGGTCGCTGAAATTTGCAGGTCCTTACAGATTTCCTTTGTGCTTAACCCCAGGAACTCGCGCATCATGAACGCCCGGGCGGTGTTGGCGGGCATGAGTTTGGTGCAAACTTCAAAAATCTCCCAGAACTTTTGGTTCTCCAGGTTTTTAAGCGGGTCAGCCCAAGCTTGCGGCCACGTGCTCCAGTGACCGTCCGGCTGGAATAGCGCGTCAAAATCGCCCGCCCCACTTCCTAACTCCATCTCGATGCTGATTTGCGTTGCTTCTTTTGCCTGCTTGCGGAAGAGGTCGATGATTTTGTGCTTGAGAATGCCGGTCAGCCAGGTTTTAGGCGAAGATTTGCCGGAAAACTTGGACCGGCTCTCCAGCGCCGCCAGCAGAGTTTCCTGCACCGCATCCTCGGCCAGCGTGCTATCGCGCAATTGCAGCAGGGCATAACGCAGCAGATACGGGCGATATTCTTCAAGCGTGCCAGCTGGGAAATGGCCTGGTTTTGTCTGGTTATTCACGATCGGCCAAAAGCTGCTAGGTTGAAAAGATAAATAAATTTAGACGTTTCCGGGTGGAAACACAAGGGGAGCGACGGTACTTGAAATGCGCGAATTGCGACCCATATAAACACCAGCGGCGCAAATAAGCGCCGGTTGATCAATGTCTTAATTTGGAGGTAATTGTTTATGGCAAATATCATGCGTTACGACCCGTTTGACGAGATGTTTGGCGATCTCTTAAAGGGTATCATCGTGCGGCCGGTGAGTTTTGAAGACCCGTCACAATTCCCGGTCAAGGTAGATGTCACTGAAGGTGATAATGCCTATAAAGTGCAGGCCGAGCTTCCCGGCGTGAAGAAAGAGGATATCAACGTGTCCATTGACGGCAGTCAAATATCCATCAATGCCGAAGTGAAGAAAGAGCACGAAGAAAAAGATGGCGAGCGAGTGCTGCGCAGCGAGCGTTATTACGGAAAATTCTCGCGCAGCTTCCAACTTGCTCAGGACGTGGATGAAAGCACAGCGCAGGCCAAATACTCTGATGGCGTGCTGCAACTCGTATTGCCGAAGAAAGCCGCAGTTTCCGCTAAAAAGCTTTATATCCAGTAACACGGAAGTGTTTTGACAAAAGGCGGCCTAGTGCCGCCTTTTTTGTTTTAAGGTTGCAGAGTGTAAAATAATGCACTTTGCAACCAGGCAGGACAGCCATGCCGCTCAATCCGACCAGCGCCCGGCAAAAAGCCAGCGACCTCGCCGAGGCGCTGCCGTACATCCAGCGTTTTCACGGCAAGACCATCGTTATCAAGTATGGCGGCAACGCCATGATCGAGGAATCCCTCAAGCACGGCTTCGCCCGCGACGTGGTTCTGCTGAAGCTCGTCGGCATGAACCCGGTGGTGGTGCACGGCGGCGGGCCGCACATTAACGATCTCTTGAAACGCGTCGGCAAGCAAAGCGAATTCGTCCAAGGGATGCGGGTCACCGACCGGGAAACCATGGACGTGGTGGAAATGGTGTTGGGGGGACAGGTCAACAAGCAGATTGTCAGCCTCATCAATCAGCAAGGCGGCAGGGCGATAGGCTTGACCGGCAAGGATGGGGATTTTATCCGCGCCCGCAAATTGAAACTGAAAAGCACTGCAAACCAGGAAGAATGGCTGGATATGGGGCACGTTGGCGAAGTGGTGGGCATTGATCCCCAGATCGTGGCCTTGCTCGACAGCCAGGATTTTATTCCGGTGGTCGCACCCATCGGCGTGGGCGACAAGGGCGAGTCCTACAACATCAACGCCGACCTGGTGGCGGGGAAAATCGCCGAGACGCTGAAAGCGGAGAAGCTGATTCTGCTCACCAATACGCCCGGGGTGCTGGATAAGAAAGGCAACGTGCTGACCGGTCTTAACGCGGCCAAGGTGAAAAACCTGATTGAGGATGGCACCATTTCAGGAGGCATGCTGCCCAAGGTGAACTGCGCGCTGGAGGCGGTGCGTAATGGCGTGAAAACCTGCCACATCATAGATGGTCGGGTTGAGCACGCGCTGCTCCTGGAAATTCTCACCGACGAAGGCGTGGGCACGCTGATTCGTGCGGGCGCGCGATGAGTGTCATAAATTTGAGGCGAGGGTTAAGCCATGCCAGCCAAGCACGGTGAGCGCAAATTACAGATCCTGCAAACGCTGGCGGAGATGCTGCAGAATCCGCGCGCCGAGAAAATCACCACCGCCGCGCTGGCGGCGAAGCTCGACGTCTCCGAAGCCGCTTTGTACCGCCATTTTGCCAGCAAGGCGCAGATGTTCGAGGGACTTATTGAATTCATCGAAGAGTCCATCTTCGGCCTCATCAACAAAATCACCACCGACGAGAAAAGCGGGGTGAAACAGCTGGAAGCGATGCTCACCATGCTGCTCGGATTCGCCGAGAAGAATCCGGGCATGACGCGGGTGCTGATCGGCGATGCGCTGGTGAACGAGAACGAACGGCTGCAAACGCGCATCAACCAGTTGCATGACCGGCTGGAAGCTTCGATTAAACAGGCGCTGCGCTTCGCGTCGAGCCAGAACGAGCTGCCTGGCGACATGGACGCCGCGGCGCAGGCGAATCTTTTGATGTGCTATGTCACCGGCCGCTGGCACCAGTATGCAAAAAGCGGTTTCAAGCGCAAGCCGATGGAGCACTGGGCCGGGCAGTGGCGGGAATTGATGCGGGGTTAGGCGTCGTTAAGCATTCACCGCTTGCTTTTTTCTGCTGCACGCGCTGCATTGCGGGTCTTTGGAAAGCTTGATTGAATGCCATTCCATGGACAGCGCATCAAGCAAAAGCAGCCGGCCGTTCAAAGTTTCGCCCATACCAGTTAAAAGTTTCAACGCTTCCGCTGCCTGAATCGTGCCGATGATGCCGGTTAAGGGGGCGAATACGCCCATAACCGCGCAGCGCGTTTCCTCGACTTCGCCGTCTTCGGGAAACAGGCAGTGGTAGCAGGGGCTCGTTGCTTCCCGCAAATCGAATACCGCGACCTGGCCGTCGAAGCGCACGCCCGCTCCTGACACAAGCGGTTTTCTGTGCGCAACGCAGGCACGGTTTACCGCATGGCGGGTGGCAAAGTTATCGCTCGCATCAAGCACCACATCGGCGCTTGCCACCAGCTCGCGCAAATCCTCGCCTGCTATGCGTTTTGGCACTTCGATTACTTTTACCTCGGGATTAATCAGCGCCATGGTGTTGCGCGCGGATCGCGTTTTCGGCGTCCCGACCGCAGGGGTGTGATGCAAGATTTGCCGCTGCAGGTTGGTGAGATCTACCTTTTCGCCATCGCAAATGGTGATTTTGCCGATGCCGCTCGCCGCAAGGTAAAGAGCAATCGGTGAGCCCAAACCGCCAGCGCCGATTATCAGCGCATGCGAGTTGAGAAGTT
>DATMDB010000040.1:0-2315 GCA_035558075.1 Burkholderiales bacterium | reverse complement strand
AACCAGGAAAACATCGCCTTTGCGCAATTGCGTTGAACTGACCTTGGTGACGGAAGCGTCGTGCTTCGGCTTGGCGAGTTTTTTCGCCATGACGTCGCGCTTCACGGCGCGCAGCGCTGCGGCCTGCGCCTTGCTACGGCCTTCGGCTATCGCCTCGGCGAAATTCGCGAACAGCACCGTAAACCACAACCACAGAGTGACAGCCAGAATGAAACCGGCTGGCGCTTCACCTTTGCCGCCCAGTGCCTGAAGAAATAATATCGTCGTCAGGATGCTGCCGAGGTAAACGACGAACATCACCGGATTCCTCCACTGATGCTGCGGCAGCAGTTTGACACAGGCATCAATCAGCGCCTGCCGGAAAATGTCCTTGGTAACCAAGGACCGGCGCATCGTAGGAATTGCCATTGCTTGCGTATTCATCGGTATGCTTCCTTAAGTTTTTCCGGGGCTAACACTAGTGGGCGCCGATCATGATGAGATGCTCGACAATGGGTCCAAGCGCGAGCACCGGAAAGAACGCGAGCGCCCCCACGATAACCACGGTCCCGACCAGCAGCGCGACGAATAGTGGCGTGTGCGTGGGAAGCGTGCCTGCGCTCGCCGGAACTTTTTTCTTGGCCGCAAGCGCGCCCGCTATAGCGAGCACCGGCACCGCCAGCCAGTAGCGTGCCATAAGCATGGCCAGCCCAAGCGCGGTGTTATAGAAAGGCGTATTGGCCGAAAGCCCGGCAAACGCGCTGCCGTTGTTATTGCCCGCCGAGGAGAAGGCATAAAGAATTTCCGAGAAACCATGAGCACCGGGATTGGCAACTCCAGCCTTGCCGGGCTCCACCAGCACTGCAACCGCGGTACCGATCAGTACCACTAGCGGCGGAAGAAGAATGGCTATCGAAGCCATTTTCATTTCAAAGGCCTGGATTTTCTTGCCGAGATATTCGGGTGTGCGGCCGATCATGAGGCCGGCGACGAACACCGCGATGATGGCAAATACCAGCATCCCATAAAGTCCGGAGCCAACACCGCCGAATATCACTTCCCCCAGCTGTATCATCCACATCGGCACCAGGCCGCCCAGCGGAGTAAACGAGTCATGCATCGAGTTCACCGAGCCGTTTGATGCCGCAGTGGTCGCGGTGGCCCACAGCGCGGAATTCACAATACCAAAGCGCGTTTCCTTGCCTTCCATGTTGCCGCCGGCCTGCTGGGCGCTCGCGGTTTGGTCAACTCCCTGTTTGGCGATCAGCGGATTGCCCGACTGTTCCGCGCCCACAGCCAGGGACAGCATGGCGACAAGTACAATAGTCATTGCAGCAAGCACCGCCCAACCCTGACGAGTGTCGCCGACCATGCGCCCAAAAGTGTAGCAGAGCGCCGCGGGAATCAAGAGAATGCACAGCATTTCGATAAAATTGGAAAACGGCGTCGGATTTTCGATGGGGTGAGCAGAGTTAGCGTTGTAATAACCGCCGCCGTTGGTGCCGAGCTGCTTCACCGCAATTTGCGAAGCAACGGGGCCGACGGCAATGACCTGCTCCTCTGCCACTGCTTTTTTTGTGACAGGATTGCCTTTCTCGTCCTTGACGGGCTGACCTGCTGCATCGAGTTTCGGATTGTCGTATTCCACCGGTTCCACCAGTGGTACGGTGTGGTAAGCTGAAAAGGTCTGCACCACGCCCTGGCCGGCGAGCGCCAGCGCCAGAATAAACGACAACGGCAGCATGATGTATAAAGTGGTGCGAGTTACATCGACCCAGAAGTTGCCGATGGTGTCCATGGTCTTGCGCGCGAAACCGCGGACCAAAGCCACCAGCACCGCCATGCCGCTGGCTGCGGAGACGAAGTTTTGCACCGCGAGCGCAGCCATTTGCGTGAGGTAGCTCATGGTGCTCTCGCCGCCGTAGCCCTGCCAGTTGGTGTTTGTGATGAAACTCACCGCCGTGTTGAAAGAAGAATCGGGGGTGACCGCCCCAAACGCTTGCGGGTTGAGAGGAAGATAGCCTTGAAGCCGCTGCAGCGCATAGACGACGAGCGCGCCGAGAAGGTTGAATATCAGCATAGCCAACGCAAACTGTGTCCAGCGCATCTCCTGCGCCGGGTTCACGCCGCATAAGCGGTAAATCAGTTTTTCAAAAGGCGCGGCGATGCGGTTGAGCCAGATATCGCGCCCTTCGTACACATTGGCCATGTAAGCGCCGAGAGGTTTCACCAACAGCAGCAATACGCCCAGATAGAGCGCGAGCTGCAAATAGCCATTGCCGGTCATTAGAATTTCTCCGGAAAGAATAGCGCGACGACTAAGTAGACAAAAATGG
>DATMDB010000039.1:0-5719 GCA_035558075.1 Burkholderiales bacterium | reverse complement strand
CCCGCCGCCGGCGGCGCCGATCCAGCGCCCAAGAGCCGCGCGCGAGCGCGAGGCCTGGCGCGCGAAATCCGATTCGCGTTCTTTGAGGAGGTCTAGAGCCACCTGCGCTGAAAGCACGTCGGCTTGGCTGGCCTTGCCTGCACGGTAGGCAATTCCAAGCGCTTCGACCTGGGATTCAACTTCACGCTCCTGTTCCTGAATCAGCGCGCCCGCGTGCTCGGGATGATACACGTCGAGCCACGCGAGACCCGCGTCGCGCATGACACCGCGACGCATGACCTCAAGTTCTTCCGTGTCCCTTTGCGCTTCCAGTTGTGCCATTGCGCCTCGCAGCCTGCGTTTTTCCGCACGTGGAAAATCTTGGCTGATGCCGACTTTGTACTCGGTGAAATTGTCGCGCCTGACACTAAAGGCTTCGGAGCCGGTGACCGGAAGATCGTTAAGGCCAACTTTGAGCTTGGGATCGGGCAGCTGCTCTACAGCGACCGCGTTTTTTTCGGCGGCGTTGATCGCCGCCTGCTGGCCAGCGAGCAGCGGCTGGTTGGCAAGCGCAAGCTGCGCCGCCTCATCCAGAGTTAACGGCGTGGCCGCTACTGCGGGGTCCGCCAGAGCGAATAGGCTTAACGATAACCAGATGGGCGTAAGCTGCGCCCGGATATTGAATGACATAATGCCTCCGCAGACGAAATACAGACTCGCCGCATGCGCGGCGCGTGCATAACGCTTAAGCGGAGGCTAATTCAGGAAACGCGAATAAAGGATGGTTTGCGGCGGTTCGGTATATGGAACTGACTGCGCAGGCACGGCTGGCGCAGCGCCCACTTCAAACAAGGCAAGCCGCAGTACCGGCAGAGTTGCTGCGGTCATGGCAGGTACTTCATAAGCACCGGAAGTTTGATTCGCTTCGGTGCAGTGTGTAAGACAAGCATTGGGGTTGAACTTGTCTGCATGGTGGTAAACAGCTTCCGCGGCCGGGTTGAAAGCACCGCCAGGCGCCGAATCAGGAAGCGTGCAGGCGTGCGCAACCAGGCTTAACTGGGCGAACACCATCAGCCCCAGGGTAAGGCGGGATACGATTGATGAAAAACACCGCATGCTCATGCTACTCACAATAATGATGTATTGACTGCGACCATAATGTAGCCGCTTTGGTTCCATATGGCAAACGGTTTTATTGCTTTTCCTTGAAGTGCTTATCCACTATGATGGCGTAAAAACCCTAACAGTTGGCTGTATTATCCGGTATTCCCGTTTAACTATGCCGCACACCACTCCCACCGACGCAATGGCATTCGTACAATGGCTGCGCTCGGTTGCTCCATACATACACGCATTCCGCGGGCACACCTTCGTAATCGCTTTCGGCGGCGAAGTGGTGAGCGACGGCGGATTTGTCGCGCTGACTCATGATTTCAACTTGTTGCACAGCCTCGGGGTGCGCCTGGTGCTGGTGCACGGCGCGCGTGCGCAAATCGAAGCGAGGCTCAATGCGCTGGGTCAAGCGAGCCGTTACGTGAAAGACTTGCGCGTTACCGACAATACCGCTCTGCAATGCGCCAAGGAAGCGGTCGGCCGTATACGTGTGGAAATCGAAGCGCTGCTGTCAATGGGACTGCCGAATTCACCAATGGCAGGCGCGCAAATTCGCGTCGCCAGCGGTAACTTTGTCATTGCCAAGCCTGTGGGTGTGATTGCAGGCGTGGACCTGCAGCATACCGGAGAGGTGCGGAAAATTGATTCGGCCGCGATCGGGAAACGCCTGAATGAGGGGGAAATGGTGCTGCTTTCGCCGCTCGGTTATTCTCCCACCGGCGAGATTTTCAATCTTGCCCTGGAAGATGTCGCGACTTCCGCTGCGATTGCGCTTGGCGCAGACAAGCTAATATTTCTGATGGACGAGGACGAGGTTACTGATGCTTCAGGCAAGCCGCTCAACGAACTCACGGTGCCGGAGGCGGACAGGTTATTGACCAAACAGACAAGATTATCCGGCGATGTTAGGCTATATTTGCCGTGCGCGGCGCGCGCCTGTCGCCAAGGGGTTGCGCGCGCGCATCTGTTGTCGCGCCACGTGGACGGCGCCGTGCTGCTCGAATTGTTCACCCACGAAGGCATCGGCAGCATGGTGACGCCGGCGGGGGTGGAAAAACTGCGCCAGGCGCGGATTGAAGATGTGGGGGGCATACTCGCGCTGATCGAGCCGCTGGAAAAGCAGGGTGTGCTGGTGCGGCGCCCGCGCGAATTGCTGGAAATGGAAATGGACCGCTTCAGTGTGATGGAGCACGACGGCGTGATTATCGGCTGCGCAGCGCTTTATCCTTTTGCGCGCGATGGCGCCGGAGAACTGGCTTGCCTGGTGGTGCAGCAGAAATACCGCAATAAGGGCTGCGGTGATATCCTGTTGCAGCGCATTGAAAAACAAGCGCGCGAGGCGGGCATGCGCAAACTATTTGTGCTCACCACGCGTGCCGCGCACTGGTTTATCGAACGCGGCTTCAAGGAAGCTGCAGTGGAACAGCTGCCGATGCAGAAGCAGGCGCTTTACAACTACCAGCGCCGTTCCAAGGTGTTGGTGAACCGGCTTTGAAAAAATATAATAGCCAATCGCTGCGTTGGCGGCGCTTGGGAGGACGAAACCTGTGAAGTGGTTTTTACAAAAAATATCGTTGCGCCTGAAACTGGTGCTGATCACTGTGTTGGTAGAAGTGGTGATGTTGACGTTGCTGGTTGCCAACAGCATTTGGCTGATTGATAACGTGCTGGATGAGCAGGCAAGATCCCGGGCGAAGCTGCTCTTCCCCTTGCTCAGCGCCTCTCTGGCCACGCCGCTTGCTCAGGGCAATGTGGCCTCAGCCAAACAGATTCTCGCCGATACCCAGGTCAAAGAAGGGTTGCTGTATGCGCTGCTTTTCGATGACAAAGGCAACCCGATCGCCGGAGACGAGCACTCGTTGCCGGCAGCCGGCGCCCCCAATCTTTACGATGCCTGGATTCCCATCGAACAGGATGGCAAGACCTACGGCAGTTTGCATTTGGGTATTTCCACATCTTTCCTGAGCGAAGCAAAGAACAAGCTGTTCCGGGAAAGCTTGGTGATCGCCGGGGGCGAGGTGGCGCTTTCTTTGCTGTTATTCCTTGCCTTGGGTTACTGGCTGACCAAGCATCTGGGGGAGCTCGTAGACGCCGGGAGGGCCGTGGCAAGCGGCAACTACGCAGTGCGGGTGGCAGTGGCTTCCGGCGATGAAGTGGGCAAGCTTACCAGCACCTTCAACGTTATGGCTGAGGCGGTGCAGAATCGGGTTAAGGAATTGCGCGAGGGAGAGGCGACATTTCGCGCTATCGCCGATTACAGCCACGACTGGGAGCTGTGGACCGGCCCCAAGGGCAAAGCGGTATGGGTGAACCCTTCAGTGCAGCGGCTGACTGGTTACCTGCCTGAGGAATGCCTGGCAATGGAGGATTTTCCGGCAGCGATTATTGACCCGGAAGATGTCCCGCGCTTTCGCGAATTCTCGCGGCAAATTACCCGCGGCACGAGGGGCAGTGATCTTGAATTCCGCGTGCGGCGCAAGGATGGCTCAAGCTTCTGGGCAGCAGCCACCTGGCAACCGATTTACGGCAGCCAGGGTGAGTACCTGGGTCTTCGCTGTAGCATTCGCGACATTACCGAGCGCAAGAAAGTTGAGTTCGATTTGCAGACGACGGTAAAACAGCTCGAGCTCGCGCAGGGCAGCCAGCACCAATATATCCAGCGAGCGCAGGAAGAACAGATGCGGCTTATTTCTCTGCTCACGGCGATGGACATGGGCATTTTGTTTGTAGGCAAGGAAGGCGTCGCCTACTACAACCCAACACTAGCGCGGGTTTGGGGTTTTACTCAGGCGATAGATCTCCACGGCATGAATACCGAGAATTTGCTGGCCGTGGTCACCAAGCAGGTGGCCCGCCCCCAAGAATACGCGCAGCATGTCTTGCAGATGTCCGCCACCGAGGAGAATTCCAAGGGATATGAATTTACCTTGGCCGACGGCCGCATGCTGCTCGAGACCACCTACCTGGTGCCTGCGGAGGACGGGCAGCATCTCGGCAGACTATGGGTTTACAAAGATATTACGCAGGAGCGCCGCACCGCGGAGCAGTTAATCTATCTTGCGGAGCGCGATGCGCTTACCGGCCTGTATAACCGCCACCGCTTCCAGGAAGAGCTGGGACGCATGATCGCGGAAGCGGAACGCCGCAATTCGACGGTGGGGCTGCTGTTTTTCGACCTCGACGAATTCAAGTATATCAACGATACCTATGGCCATCGCGCCGGCGACGCGATACTCATCCGCGTTGCCGGCGAAATGAACGCGCAGGTGCGGCGCAATGAAATCTTCAGCCGTTTGGGCGGGGATGAGTTCGCGATTCTGGTGCCGGATGTCGCTGAAGGCGAGCTGCACGTAGTGGCTGAACGGATGGTGCATTCCATTTCGCAAATCCCGTTCCATTTCGAAGGACAGAACCTCAGGCTTACCACCAGCTTGGGTATAGCGGTGTTTCCCGATCATGCTGAGAACGCCGAAGAACTGGTGGCGCATGCCGACGCCGCGATGTACCAAGCCAAGGAGGCCGGCAAAAACTCCTGGCGCGTCTACCACGCCACCAGCGACAGCTCGAGACAAATGCTGTCGCGCATTGCCTGGAACGAGCGCATCCGCAGCGCCCTGCAGAATGACCTGATGTACCTGGATTTCCAGGGCGTGTTCCATGCTGTTGACGGCCGTCTTTCGCATATCGAGGCGCTGGTGCGCATGAAAGATGAATCGGGCGACGCGATCATGCCAGCGGCCTTCATTCCGCTTACGGAAAAAAGCGGCGTCATCCTGGAAATCGACCGCTGGGTGATCAATAAGATGGTCACTTTGCTCGCGAGTTCTTCGACCATTCCCCCGGTCGCAGTGAATATCTCCGGACGCTCGCTCGCTGATCCGGAATTACCGCGGTTCATCAGCGATACACTGAACGAGCTCGATGTCGACCCGAAACGGCTAATGGTGGAACTTACTGAAACCTCTGCCGTGACGGATTTGCATGACGCGCAGCGCTTCATTGAAGCCCTGCGCAAGGCGGGCTGCAGGGTTTGCTTGGACGATTTCGGCAGCGGTTTCTCCTCGTTTGCCTACCTCAAGCATCTGAACGTGGACATGGTGAAAATAGACGGCCTGTTCATCCGCAATTTGCCCAATGATCAAGACAACCAGGTATTCGTCAAGGCCATCATTGATGTGGCGCGCGGCATGCACAAGGCCACCGTGGCGGAATCGGTTGAAGACCGCAAAACTCTGGAGATGGTGATGGGCTTTGGTGTGGACATGGTGCAGGGTTATTATCTGGAAAAACCGCACTCCGGCCATGTGGTGGTAACCAAGGTCTGAGCGAGGTTCATCAAGTCCGGTCAAGAGTCGCGGAGGGTGAAATGGCGAGAATGGTAAAATGCATCAAACTCGGGCGCGAAGCGGAAGGCCTCGATTACCCGCCATATCCTGGGGAACTCGGGAAACGCATATTCGAGAACGTTTCGAAAGAAGCCTGGAAAGCCTGGCTTGAACACCAGAAAATGCTGGTCAACGAGAACCGGTTGAACCTGGCAGATGCCAAGGCCAGGAAGTATCTCGCGGAGCAGATGGAGAAACACTTTTTCGGCGCCGGCGCCGATGTCGCTGCCGGCTATGTGGCG
>DATMDB010000038.1:0-4288 GCA_035558075.1 Burkholderiales bacterium | reverse complement strand
GAAGTGGCGAAACCGGTGGCAGACGTGGCCGCGTGATACGCCCATTTGAGATTGTAGGCGGTGATGATGACGCGGGTCGCCTTCATGCCAAAGGCTTCGGCAAAGGTGTCGTCTATGGTGACGCCGTTAATAATCATATTTAATTAATTATTGAACCGCAGAGACGCCAAGACGCAGAGGAAAAACTAATTAACTTAATTTTTCCGCGCCTCCTCGCCTCCGCGGTGGAAATCATGTTTGTTTGCGGCAGGGATGCAGCAAGAGTTTGTTGCCGTGCCCGAATTCGTACATCTCGTCATCGCTTATCTTGTAGTTATCCATTCGCATCGTTTGGTAGCGCTCGAAATAGGATTTAAGCTGCTTTTCGATGCCTTTATCGAACTCGGGTTTCACCACGTGCGTATTGCCCCAGGTGACTTTGACGATCTTGCCGTTTTGCGCCACCACCTCGCCGTCCTTGAACACATAATCGGGCTTGGCGAACATTTTTTCCCTGTCGGCATTTTCGCTGTAGACGGTGATATCGGCGGCGGCCCCGGGACCGAGATGTCCGCGGTCGGCGAGGCCGAGGGTTTTCGCCGGGGCAGCGCGCGTCATGATGGCGATTTCATAGAGAGTATATTCGCGCGTAAGGCTTGCCAGCGTGCTCATTGCCGCCGCGTCAGGATTGATAGTGGCGAACATGTTGTTTCGATAAGTTTTGTCCATGAGCAGTTTAATCAGGTGAGGGTAGCTCATGAAGGGTGCGCCGTTGGGATGATCGGTGGTGAGGAAAATGCGCCACGGGTCGTTGACCATCAGGAAAATTTCCAGGCCGATAGCCCACTGCAATGCGTTGACGAAATTCTTGTCGCGATAGCGGAATGGCACCACGCCGCAGCCGGCGTCGCACTCAATGTCCATCACCACCCATTTTTTCGGTTGGCCAAACGGCGCGTTACGGTACTGTGCCATGGAATCGCCGGAAGTAGTCACGGTCTGGCCGAACATGATTTGTCCGACATCCGTGGAAATATTTTTATTGTTGTTGATGGCTTCGGCAACGCGCGCCGCGCCGGAAGAAAATTTCCGGTCGCCCTCGGTGTCATAGCTGTGGAACTGGATGTGGGTGAGATGCATCGGCAGGCCTTCGGCCGCTCTTATGGTTTCCAACGTGGTCTCCGCATTGCCCGGCACGCCGAGATTGCATCCATGCACGTGCAGCGGATGCGGCACGCCGAGGTCGCTGAGTGCTTGCGCCAGGACTTTGAGTATCTGCCGCGGTGTTACATGGTAATACGCATGCTCCTCATCCACGTCCAGCTTGCGCTGGTTGAATTTGAACGCAGATATGCCCCCCGGATTCACCACTTTTATGCCGATGCACTGCGCGGCATTGAGCGTCCACGCCACATAATCGTTAATCGCTTTTTGATCGGATTTAGCGGCCAGCATGCGCAGCAGAAAATCATCGCTGCCAAGCATGGCATATCCGCCCTTGTCAATGATGGGCGTGTCGCCCATTTCCATGTGTGCCTGGCGCGCATTTACCGGCAGCAACGCCGGTTCAAAGCACGCGGTGTAGCCCATCTCGGCATAACGGTAGCCGGCGGTGAGCGTGGAAGGCACGGCATGGCCGCATCCTGAGCGGGTGAGCGAAGTGCGTTCAACGATGTCGCCGCGATGGTCCTCGGGCAGCATGTTGCGCGCGATATTCACCTTGCCGCCGCCGATATGGGTGTGCAAATCTATTGCGCCCGACATCACGATCCTGCCGGAAATATCGTACTCGCGGTCCACCCGCTCGCCGGAAGCGGGCGCGGCGACAATACGGCCGTCGCGAATGAATACGTGGTGCACTTCGCCGTTGACCTGATTGGCCGGGTCGTAGATTTTGCCGCCATTAAGTTTAGTAAGCATCAGCGGAATTACAACGCCTTTTCAATTTCGGCGACAACCTCGGCCACGGAAGGCAGCGCACTCTCGCGGAGCTTCCTTAGCGGCAGCGCAACCACGCTATCAGTGCGGTAAACATGTCCTGAATGGTCAATTCCGGGAGTGGCGACCGGTATGTAAACATCTGGTTCCCTATTAAAACTCATGCCGCTGCGCCCGAGCACCACCGTGGGAACGGCGGTTTCAAGCGGCGTGCGTTTCTCGTTAAAGCTGGAAATCCACAACAGCGCGTCCGCTTCGTTTTTTTGCAGCATGCGTTGAGCAGAGAAATGACGCGGATCATAATCAGGGTGCCCGCTCCCAAAACCGGTACGTAAGGGGAAGCCGCTTTGCCAACTGCACACCTGGTTGGCGGTCACGTCGCCTTCATTGCCGCCCAATGGAAGACCGGAAAAGCGCGTGCCGCGGTTCAAATCCTTCACCAGCTCGCACAGGCTTTGCACAGCAAGCTCCGCATGCTTGAAATCAAAATCTGCGGCAGCCCAGGCGAGTACCCCATAGCGTGCGTTTTGCATGCGTTTGGCAAGCCACTGCAATTCGGATAACGGTACGCCTGCAACTGGGTCAATCTGCATATGCCGCCCGGCGATAAGGCAGCGCACGGCGCCTGCTATTTCGCCGATGCGCGTGACGTCGCAGGCGATGACGGTCGGTTTGCGCCCGTCGGGGGCGGTACCCGCTTGAGTATCCAGTCCGCGTCCCAGGTACACGACTTCGCGGGCGTTGCTACCAAACAGCGCGTCGCGGTTCCAGATGTAACGCTCGAAAAAGCGCGGAAAACGGGTCACCACATCTGTGCCTGCAATCACCAGCAAATCCACCCGGTTTCTCACTTCGCTCAAAGTAGTGGTAAGCCCGCCGCCATCCTGCAGCGCCAGCACGTTACGCATGAAATTCACGCTGTTCATGTGGTCCACCACCGCACCGATGCGGTCGGCGATTTGCATCAGCGCGCGCATCCCCGCCACATCGGTGCCCAGGCCCGCGATCAGCGGTTGTTTTGCTTTCTTGAGGATAACTGCTGCCGCAGCCGCGGCGTTTTCAAACGAAGCGGTTTTTCCTGCGCTGCGCGCTGAAATGGCTGTGGAGGTACTTAATCCGGCAAACGCCTTGGTGCTGATAGGGCAGCCGTTGGCGATGACTTCAAGCTTGCCGGGTTGCGCGGCGACGCGCAGATCATCGCATGCGAGTCCGCAAAACGGGCACGGCACTTCGTCCCATGTTCCGGGAGATAAAAGTTGCGTCATGAAGAGATTCCGCTTTCCGACAGAGGCGGATTGTATTGCTAAAGGCACATACTATGCCAACGTCCAATGTTTGGGTAGGCGCGCCTCATGCAGCGCAAGTCGCCGAAATTTTGCTGTATATTAAGGAACCTCTGATTAAATCCCGCGTGGTCGCGACGGCGGCTATGCGGGATGCCATGCAAGGAGCGAGGAGGAAATTGTGGTCAGCCCCACTATGACGACGAGCGACGCCGCAGGGCGCCCGCAGAGCCCCGTCCCATGCGGGTTGCGGCCTGATTCGGCGTTGGCTTTGTCGCGCGGCTCGGCCGTAGTCCGAACTACTGGTCCTTCGCCGCGCTTCGCGCCATCATCCGAATCAGGCGCGCAACGCGGCTCACGAAGGATTTAATCAGAGGTTCCTTTAGCATATATTCATCGCACGGGCAGTGCAGCAAAATGAGTCGTCATGCGCTGATAAAGCGACACACTGCTCCGCTCGCGTCGCAAACAGATTTTTGGACTGAAGTGACCGGCTTGAAATACAATGGGAAAACCGGTGGCATGATAGTTGCTGAACCTTTCCGGATTGAAATCACAAGATAATGAATGGCTTGCTGAATACGGATAAGGAAGCCCAGAGCGTAGTCGTGGAGGCTCCGGCGCGCTTGCATCTGGGGTTCATGGATTTAAACGGTGCCACCGGCCGCCGCTTCGGCAGCCTGGGCTTGACACTCGAAGGATTCAGTACGCGCATTTACGCGGAGCGCGCTGCAATGTTTTCGGTTGAAGGTGCGCAAACGCAGCGCGCGATGTATGTGCTGCGCCGTCTGCACGAGCGGCTGGGGTTACGTGGCGCAGTGCGCATGGCAGTGGTGCAGGCGATACCCGAGCACACCGGTCTTGGCTCCGGCACGCAGCTCGCCATCGCCGCGGGCATTGCGGCAGCGCGTCTGTATGATTTGAATCTCGGCGCCAGGGAAATCGCCGCAGTGCTGGACCGTGGAAGCCGCTCCGGCATCGGCATCGGCGCATTCGACGAAGGCGGATTTCTGATTGACGGAGGCCGCGGCAAAAGCGATGAGCCGCCGCGCATAACCAGCCGTATCACCTTCCCGTCACAGTGGCGA
>DATMDB010000037.1:0-3091 GCA_035558075.1 Burkholderiales bacterium | reverse complement strand
CCGCAGGTTACGCTCATCAACACCATGAGCAACGAAAAACTCGACGAGCAGGGAGTACTCGCCAAGTTCGGCGTGGAGCCTTCACGCATCCTGGATTATCTGACGCTTGTCGGCGACAGTGTGGATAACGTGCCCGGTGTGGACAAGGTCGGGCCGAAAACCGCGGTGAAGCTGCTGACAGAGTATCAAACGCTCGACAACGTCATGGCGCATGCAAATGATATCCCCGGCGTCGTCGGGGAAAATTTGCGAAAATCTCGCGACTGGCTTCCTCAGGCGCGCCGGTTGCTTGCCGTCAAACGCGACGTGGCTTTGCCGGTTGCTATTTCCGACCTCGCTCCGCAATTGCCCGACAGCGCAAAACTTGCCGAACTGTTCGAGCGTTTTGAATTCAAGAGCTGGCTTATGGAGAGTAAGGAGTCAGGAGTCAGGAGTAAGGTGTTGGAAAAAAAAGTTCAGAGTTCAGAGTTCAGAGTCGAAAGTTCGGAAAGTGGTAAATTAAACACTCAACACTCAACACTCAACACCGAACCCAGGACATACGAGAATGTTCTCTCAGAAGATCAACTGAACACTTGGCTGGAGAAAATTAACAGTGCTGCCTTGGTTTCCGTAGATACCGAAACCACTGGGCTGAATCCGCTGCAGGACAAGCTGGTCGGGATATCGTTCTCGGTGGAAGCGCATCACGCCGCTTATATTCCGCTCGCGCACCGCTATTCCGGCGCGCCGGCTCAGCTTGATTTCCATCAGGTTATACAGCGGCTCAAGCCCTGGCTGCAAGATCCGGGAAAACCCAAGCTTGGACAGAACCTCAAGTATGACAAGCACATCTTTGCCAATCACGGTGTGGCGCTTCGCGGCATTGCGCACGACACCTTGCTGCAATCCTATGTGCTGGAAAGCCACAGGGCGCATGATATGGACGATCTGGCGGAGCGCCATCTCGGCGTCAAAACCATCCCTTATGATGAAGTGACCGGGAAGGGCGCCGGCCGGATCAGTTTTGAGCAGGTGGCAGTGGACAAAGCCACTGAATATGCGGCTGAGGACGCCGACATCACGCTGCAACTGCATCAGGTACTTTATCCGCGGATTGCTGCCGACCCCAAACTGGAGATGATTTACCGGAGTATCGAGATGCCGCTCCTCGAAGTGCTCTTTGACATGGAGAGAAACGGCGTGCTGTTAGACGTGAAACTGCTGGAAGAACAAAGTCGCGAACTGGGAAACAGGATGCTGGAACTTGAAGCCCAGGTGCACCGACTTGCTGAACAACCGTTCAACCTTAATTCGCCAAAGCAGATACAGGAAATCCTGTTCGAGCGCCACAAGCTCCCGGTGGTGAAGAAAACGCCCGGCGGCGCGCCTTCCACCGATGAAGATGTGTTGCAGGAGCTGGCGCTGAATTATCCGCTGCCGAAATTGATACTCGATTATCGGGGCCTGGCCAAACTTAAGTCAACGTACACGGACAAGCTGCCGCGCATGATGAATCCGGCCACCGGGCGCGTGCACACCAATTACGCCCAGGCAGTGGCGGTAACGGGCAGGCTTGCCAGCAACGATCCCAACCTGCAGAACATTCCGGTGCGCACCCAGGAAGGCAGGAGAATACGCGAGGCGTTTATCGCCGCTGCTGGCCAGCAAATTGTATCGGCGGACTATTCGCAAATTGAACTTCGCATCATGGCGCATATCTCACGGGATGCGAACCTGCTCAAAGCTTTTGCCGCAGGCGAGGACATCCACCGCGCCACCGCAGCGGAGATTTTCGGCATTCCTCCGAACGAAGTCGGGGCAGAACAGCGGCGCTACGCCAAGGTGATTAATTTCGGCCTGATTTACGGCATGTCGGCGTTCGGTTTGGCCGGCCAGTTGGGCATCGAGCGAGCGGCGGCACAGCTTTACATGGAACGTTATTTCGCGCGTTACCCCGGAGTTGCGGATTACATGCAGCGCACCCGCGAACTTGCGAAGCAACAGGGTTTTGTGGAAACCGTGCTGGGCAGAAGGCTTTGGCTTCCAGACATCAACAGCTCCAACGGCATGCGCCGTCAGGGGGCGGAGCGCGCGGCAATAAACGCGCCGATGCAGGGCACTGCCGCGGATCTTATTAAACTTGCCATGATTGCGGTGCATGAGTGGCTTAAGCAAAGGCGGCTCAAAGCCAAGCTCATCATGCAAGTGCACGACGAGCTGGTGCTGGAAGTGCCGAATGGCGAACTCGGATTGGTGAAATCCGAGTTGCCAAAGCTCATGTGTGGTGTTGCCAGATTGGAAGTGCCGCTGGTTGTAGACGTTGGGTCGGGAGCAAACTGGGAAAAAGCACATTAAGAGCCTCTAACATAATGAAAGGGATTTGCGTTGCTGGCCAAAAAGCGATGAATGCGCGACGCAAGGCGCAACTCGATGCAGGGACATCGAGTAAGCCGAGCAACAAAGCAGGCGCGCTTTTTGGCCGCAACCCGCAGGGACGGCGCGGGTTTCGGCGCATGTCTTTGTCGCTCGCCGCTTATTGGGGAGTGACCCAACGGCGCGGCTCGCTTCGCGGCCTGCATACGAAACCGACGCCGTCGCATTATTCATTTCATTATGTTAGAGGCTCTAAGGAACAGGATGACAAGATCTGCAAAAAAGCACACACTGATTTTCCCGTTTCTGCGGCTTGCTTGAACCCGTGGTCAAAAACAAACGCTTACTGATTTTACTCGCGCTGGCCGCGCTGCTTGCTCTGCTGTTCGCACAAGCGGTGTCGCAGGACTCGGCGGCGCCGCAGGTGACGTTCACTTCTATGAAAGGCGAGAAAATCTCCATGCAGAGCCTGCGCGGCAAGGTGGTGCTGGTAAATTTCTGGGCCACCAGTTGCGTCGGCTGCATCCACGAAATGCCGCAGATAATTGATACCTACCGCAAATATAATACACGAGGGCTCGAGACCATCGCCGTCGCAATGAGCTATGATCCGCCTAATTACGTGGTGAACTACACTGAAAAAAATGCGCTGCCTTTCCAAGTGGCGCTGGACGTGCAAGGAAGCCTCGCACAGGCTTTTGGCAACGTGCAGCTCACCCCAACCACTTTTATCATC
>DATMDB010000036.1:0-6440 GCA_035558075.1 Burkholderiales bacterium | reverse complement strand
AGGCCAACTCACGGGATAATCCAATATCGGCTGTGTTCGCGAAGACCGATGCCGCGTCGGCTTCGCCGCGAAGGACCTCAGCCACCTTTTTGTAATAGGAGCGGAGTCGGTCAAAGAAAGTCTGTGCCATGTGCTGAAGCCCTAACTAAAAATAGACACCAAAAGTGGTGACTAATCCGGCAAGTTTCGCCTTTTGCCGCATCATGCTGCAAGCAATTCAAGCCATTAACAGATTCAGGTGATTAAAATATCCCGCACGGGTTCGAATCCTGTAAATCCTGTCTATTCTTGTTTTGTTGTCATCCGCGTTTATCGGCGTTCATCTGCGGTTCCATTATTGTTTCTCGTTTTTCCTTTGCGTCCTTCTCTGCGCCTCAGCATCTCTGCGGTTCAGGCCCAGCTATTTGCCCAACAAGCCCTTGAGCTTGTCCTGAAGCTTGCCCTTGACGGCTTCCTCGGCTTTCTGCTTCACAACTTCAGTGACTGCGCCGCCGAAATCCAGGCTGTATTGCGGGGATTTGAACGGCCCCGAAATACGCACCGGGATAGTCACGCCCTTGAGCGAAGCAAGGTCCACTCCGCCCTGCCCTTTGCTGCTCGCCACCACCGAGGCCTTGGCCAGATAATTCAGACTGTCTTCGCCGATATTGATATCGCCGGCGCCAGTCAGGCGCAATAGCGGCGATTTCATTGACAGGTCGTCGTTATGCGCTACGCCGTTTTTGATGAGGAAGCTCGCTTTCAACTCGGTGAAATCGGTCTTCTGCACCTTGTCCGCAGCTTGAGTCTGCTGTCCCTTGAGCGCGCCGAGCTTGGCTTTGAAGTTGCGCAGCGTTTCGGCAATGTTGATGCCTTTCACAGCGCCATCGGCGAGATTGAGCGCCGCCTTGCCGTCGAGCGCCTTTTTCATGGCCGTCACCGTGTCGCCCCGAGTAGTGACATCCAAAGACACGCTTCCTTTGCCTTCCAGCGTGTCGTAATCCATCGCGTCTTTAAGCAACAGCCCGACATTAATCCCTTTGAGATCTTGCTTTACCGATATGACGGGCGTGGCAGCGGCATTAACCGACACGCTGCCGTTCGCCGATCCCTGGTAGAGATTGGCAGAGAGCGGGTTGATGTTGAGCTTGCCGTTTGCCGCCTTGAGGTCTGCTCGGACTTGCTGTGCCTTGACGTTGGCCGCCTTCAGGCTGCCCACCCGCAGGATGCCATTGGCGTTGAGATTTTTCAGCGCGGAAAAATCAAGCGGCTTTTCCTGCTGTTTTGCTTCTGCTTGTTTCGTCTCCGGCTGTTTTCCCGCGGTTATTTGTTTCGGCGGCAAGTAGCCGTCCACATCCAGATGATCAATATCCACATCAAAGCCGATTGCGGGTTTTGAAAAACCCACAATGCCCAGCCTGGCCTTGAGCGTGCTGTCGGCCATTTTTCCGGAAAAATTGGCTTGGACGTTTTGTTTTTCCAGATCCGCCGTTGCGGAACCCTTGATTTCACCGTTTAATTTTTTGACCGGAAGATCAGGCGCGCTGAAATTAACGCTTCCGACGATCGCCGGGAAACTGAACTGCTGCGCCTGGAAATTGCCGGACAATGGCGTGGCAAGCCTGGCTTTCACGGTGCGCTCACCCTGTTTGGCATCCAACTCCACATCAATTGCGCCGGTTTTGAACGCCTGCGCCGTGCCTTCCAGCCTGGGCACGGTCAAACTCGCCGCGAGGTCGGCTTGCGCACCGGTCATTTTGGCAACGAGCATGACGTTGTCCCCCGAAAATTTCTCACTGAGGAGGCTGAGGCGCGGCGCTTCGAGTTTGACATCCAAATTGTTTTTGTCTTGCACGCCGATCGCCGCTAGTCTGAACTTGTCGGCGGCAAATTCCTTGCTTTGCAGCTTGGCGCTGACGTCCCCTGAAGCAGTGACCACGAGCTTGCTGATCCCTGCGGCCTCGCCTTTAACCGCCAAATCCAGAGCCTGCAGCTGATATTGCTGAGTATTGAGATCGAAAGTGAGCCGCGTCTTGAGCCGGGCAGCGAGATCGAATTTCGGCTGGCTGCCCTGCACGTTAAAACTCAGTTCGACATCGCTGGGAACACCGTTGGCGATTCTGCCCGTTTTCAGATTGAGCCCATGCAAAGCGTATTTGACTCCGGTCTTTTCATCGCTGTAATTAAGCGTGGTGTTCTCAACGCCGACATGATCAATATCGAACTTGAACTCTTTCGGTTTCCCGGATTTCGCTTGCGCGTCTTCGGTCGCGCCTTTTTGCGGCACGCCCAGCAAATCACCCATATTGGTGCTGCCATCCTTGAAGCGTATCAGATTCATGCGCACCCCTCTGACCTCGACCTCGTCCACCACCAATTGCTCGCTGAGCAAAGGCAGAAGTTTGAGCGAGATACGGGCGCTTTCTACTGCGACGAATTCCTTGTCGCTTTTGTGTTCGCTTAAAGACAGGGCTCCCAGCTTTACCCCGAGGTCGGGGAAGAAGCTCAGCTTGATGTCGCCGATCCGAAGCGTGCGCTGTGTCTTGTCCTTCACCAGTTGCACGATTTGCGGCTTGTACTGGTTGGGGTCGAATGTGGCGGCGATATAGGCCGCGAGCCCCGCCAGTACCACAATTAGACCAGCAATGGACAGCAATACGTATCGGAAGATTGTTTTCATGGTCTATGTAAATCGGTTGAAGGGGGAAGCAGGCCGGTCAATATAGAATTATAACAGTATGAAAAAGAACCTCGACAGGTTGTCTTACCAGACCCTCAGCGAGTGGTATAATGTTGATCGTAAATTGGGTGTTCCTGTCCCTTCCATCAGCCAGCAGGAGAATACCATGATGACCCGTGACGAATACGTGCAGAAACTAAAGACACAGCTCGACCAATGGAACAGCGAAATCACCAAGTGGGAAGAAAAGACCAGGTCCGCCCAGACCAAGATGAAGGCCGATTATGAGAACCAACTCAAGACTTTCCGCTCGCGCCGTGATGAGGCGATGCAACAGCTGCGACAGGTTCAGGCGGCCTCAGGCGAAGCGTGGATGGACATGATGCGCGGCGCCGACGAGGCGTGGGCAAGGTTGCGCGACGCGTTCACCAAAGCGCGCTCGCATTTCGATAAAAAATAACCGGAAAATAAGCGGGGCTCTTCGGTCGTCGGCCGCGGGTTCTGTTCAGCGTCGCGTCCTCGTAGGACTTAAGCAGAGGTTCCCCAGGCGGGTGCACGGTACGGGAAAGGTGATGGAGCGGGTGATGGGGATCGAACCCACGTCTAAAGCTTGGGAAGCTTTCGTTCTACCATTGAACTACACCCGCGTGATAGAATCAAATCTTACCTGAATTCAAGCGTGCATTGAAAGTGATTGGACTGACCATCAACGGTGTATCGCACCGTTTTGAAGATGCCCTGAATGTGGCGCATCTGCTCGAGTGCTTGCAGCTTAAAGGCAAACGCCTGGCGCTGGAAAAAAACGGCGAGATAGTTCCGCGCAGCCGTTTCAATCAGGAAATGCTTTATGACGGCGATAGGCTGGAAATCGTCATCGCCGTCGGCGGCGGGTAAATCTTTAAACCGCAGAGGACGCAGAGGAAGAGCACAGCGCATCGTTAACTGCGATGATCTCGTCAAAAAAACTACTCGATTTTTAAATAATTCTCCCTTTTAAAAAGACAAGGGTTTCCTCCGCGTCCTCCGCGGTAAAATATAAACTATGGACAATTTAATTATCGCCGGCAAAGCCTATACGTCCCGCCTGCTTGTGGGCACCGGCAAATATAAGAACTTTGCCGAGACACGCGCAGCCATCGAAGCAAGCGGCGCGCAAATTGTTACCGTGGCCATCCGCCGCACCAATATCGGCCAGAACCCCAACGAACCAAACCTGCTGGAGGTCATTCCGCCCTCCCGATACACCATTCTGCCCAACACCGCAGGCTGTTACACAGGTGATGACGCAATACGCACTCTGCGCCTGGCGCGCGAACTGCTCGATGGCCACGTTCTGGTGAAGCTCGAAGTACTGGGCGACCCGCACACGCTTTATCCCAACGTGGTGGAGACCCTGAACGCAGCCGAAAAGCTGGTAAAAGAAGGCTTCAAGGTGATGGTCTACACTTCGGATGATCCGATCATCGCCAGGCAGCTCGAGGAAATCGGCTGTGTCGCGGTCATGCCGCTGGCGTCGCTGATCGGCTCCGGAATGGGCATCCTCAATCCGTATAATCTGCAAATCATCATTGAAAATGCCAAGGTGCCGGTGCTGGTGGATGCGGGAGTCGGCACCGCCTCGGATGCGGCGATCGCCATGGAGCTGGGCTGCGACGGCGTGCTGATGAATACCGCGATTGCCGCTGCGCAGAATCCGGTTCTGATGGCTTCAGCCATGAAAAAAGCCATCGAAGCCGGACGCGAAGCGTATCTCGCAGGGCGCATGGCGAAGAAACTTTATAGCGCCGTCCCCAGTTCGCCAACCACTAGCATGATAGCAGCCGGCGGCAAAAACCAAGCCGCATAAATTGGGCTGCTGGCCGCCGTCTGCTGCGACCGAATCCCGAAAATCCTGAAGTTTCCCAATGCGCCCCATCCGCAGCTTCGTTCTCCGCCAGGGCAGGATTTCAAAAGCTCAAAGCCGCGCTTACCAGGAACTGCTGCCGAAATACAGCATTTCCTACTCGGAAAATCCGCCGGATTTGGACCAGATATTTGGGCGCTATGCGCCTAAAATCCTGGAAATCGGCTTTGGCATGGGCGAAACCAGCACGGCCATCGCGCAAGCAAATCCGCAAAACGATTATCTGGGAATCGAAGTGCACACGCCCGGGGTGGGCAGCCTGCTGAAGCAGATCGAGGCCGCGCGCCTAAGCAATCTCCGCATCATCCAGCATGATGCGGTGGAAGTGCTGAAAAACATGATTCCGGCCGCCGCGCTTGTCGGAGTGCACATTTTCTTTCCCGACCCCTGGCCGAAAACACGCCATCACAAACGGCGCCTGATCCAGCCTGAATTCATATCGCTGCTGTGCGAACGGCTCAAGGCGGGTGGCTATCTCCACGTCGCGACCGACTGGAAAGATTACGCAGAACATATTTTAACGGCATTGAGCAGCGAGCCGCAGCTCGCCAATACGGCGCAAGATTATGCAGCGCGTCCGGAATACCGCCCGCTCACCAAGTTCGAGCTACGCGGATTGAAGCTCGGACACCCGGTGTGGGATATCGTGTTTAGAAAACCGTAGCAGGAAACACCTACGGCAAAAACAATTGCAGCAAATCATTCAAAAAGCGCTGCCCGCGCCAGGTGGGCGCAATGCGCTGATGATTGCGGTCAATCAACCCGCGCTGTTCCGCAGCATCCAGTTGTTTTTGCAGCAGCGTAATTGGAAGACCGGTGCGCTCTTCAAATAAACTGGCGGGAAAACCGTCAATCAGGCGCAGCGCATTCATCATGAATTCAAAGCCGCGATCGCGCACTTCCACTTCATTTTCCTGTTGCACTGCCTTGCCCTTTATACCCTGCTCCAGGTATTCCTTCGGCTGCTTGCAGCGCATGTGGCGGATTATCTTTTGCGCAGAGCTGATTTTGCTGTGCGCTCCCGCGCCAATCCCCAGATAATCGCCGAACTGCCAGTAGTTGAGGTTATGCCTGGATGAATACCCCTTTTGCGCGAAAGCGGAAGTCTCGTAATGCTCATAGCCGTGCGCAGCCAGCGTTTGCTCTATCGCTTCCTGCATTTCAGCGCTTTGCTCGTCGTCGGGCAATTGCGGGGGGTGGCGGTGAAACAACGTGTTGGGCTCGATGGTCAGATGGTAGGCCGAAATATGTTGCGGGACAAACGCCATCGCGGTTTCAATATCCTGCCGCGCTTCTTCCACGCTTTGCCCGGGAAGCGCGTACATCAAATCGAGATTGATGTTGTCGAAATGAGATTGTGCGATTTCGATGGCGCGGCGCGCTTCAATGCCGTCATGAATCCGCCCGAGCGCTTTGAGATGTCGGGAATTGAAGCTCTGCACGCCGATTGACAGGCGGTTGATTCCCGCAGCGTGGAAAGCTGCGAATTTTTCCGCTTCAAACGTGCCTGGGTTGGCTTCCAGTGTGATTTCGGCGTGGGCATGCAGAGACAGCCGCGTACGCAGCGCAACGAGAATCGCGTCAATGCTTTCTGCGCTCAACAGGCTCGGCGTGCCGCCGCCGAAAAATACACTGTGGATTTTGCGCCCCCGGATTTGCGGCAGCGCCGATTCCAGGTCCGCCACCAGCGCTTCGACATACTGCCTTTCAGGCAGCTCCGCGCGAATTTCGTGTGAGTTGAAGTGGCCAAGTGGCTCGGCGTGCAAAGCATCGGGGCGGGAGCGCGGCCGTAGCGACTTCTGCACTGAAGCGTACCGGAGTTCGGTTGTCGTTACCGGCTGTCGGGGAATCTCATGTGAATTGAAGTCGCAATAAGGG
>DATMDB010000035.1:0-3664 GCA_035558075.1 Burkholderiales bacterium | reverse complement strand
ACTTGCTGCTAAAATCCGCAAAACGGATTACTCTCCTTGATAGACGATGTCGGAGCGGCGGTCCTGCGACCAGCAGGATTCGTTATGCTCCGTGCACCTGGGTTTCTCCTTGCCGAAGCTCACGGTCTCGATTTGGCTCCTTGCAGCGCCCAGCACCGTCATCGCATTCTTCACGGCATCTGCGCGGCGCTGGCCGAGCGCCAGGTTGTACTCACGGCTGCCGCGTTCGTCGCAATTGCCCTGGATGGTCGTCCGCGCGGAGCGGTTACCGGCCAGATACTGCGCATGCGCTTCCACCAAAGACCGGTACTCGTCCCTGATGATGGATTTATCAAAGTCATAATAAATGCTTCGCTTTGAAAGAATGTTGTTGGGATCATGCAGCGGATCCATTGCAACAGGCTTCTGCTGCGCCGGCGCAGTGCTAGGCTGGGCCTCAGGCTGGGTTGGAGTTCGCTCTTCAACCGCGGCTTTCGACTCTTCTTTCGCTTGCTGGCTGGCACAAGCGGCAAGCAAACCCGCCAACAGCATGCTTAACATTATTCTCTTCACTTTCTTTCTCCTTTCATTGATTTAACACGGAATCCTGCTATTGTGCTTTCAAAAAAGGGCCCCATGAAGGTTCGCGTATATCGCCCGACTGCACGGTAAGCCTCTGTTTTACTTTACCATCACTTGAAACCGCTGCCAATATGCCTCGGACATTGTCTATTGTCGCATAAAGGATGGTTTTGCCGTTCGGCGCAAAAGTCGGCGATTCATTGAGCAACGAATCAGTCAACACCTGCACCTGCCGCGTCGCCAAATCCTCCACCGCGATATTGAAACCTCCTCCGCCGCCGCGCTGGATGAAAACAAAACTCTTTCCATCCGGGCTGAAGCGCGGGGAAACGTTGTAAGTGCCTTCGAAGGTGAGGCGCTCCGACTCTCCGCCGCTCGCCGGCATGCGGTAGATCTGCGGCGTTCCGCCGCGGTCCGATGTGAATATGATCCACTTGCCGTCGCTGGAAAAATTGGGTTCGGTATCAATCGCACCGCTATAAGTGATGCGCTGCAAGTTGCTGCCATCGGGGTTCACCAGATAGATTTGCGAGATGCCATCCTTGCTGAGCACGACCGCGAGACGCTTGCCGTCCGGGGCCCATACCGGCGCGCTGTTGCTGCCGGGGTAATTCGCCAGCAAAGTGCGTTGCCCTGTCAAAAGCGACTGCAGATAAATTACCGCTTTTTTGCGCTCGAACGACACATAACCGAGCCTGGTGCCGTCAGGCGACCAGGAGGGTGAAATGATGGCCTCGTTTGAAGTAACTATGGTCTGCGAACCGTAGCCGTCGGCATCGGCAATTTGCAGTTCATATTTGCTGCCCTGTTTTACTACATAACAGATCTTGGTGCTGAATACACCCGCGTCTCCGGTGAGTTTCTCATACACCACGTCAGCAATCTTGTGCGCGGTAAGCCGCAGCTGCTGGGCCGCAATGGTGTAGCTGAATCCGGCGAGCTGCGCCTGCTTCGTCACATCCATGAGGCGAAAGCGCACCTCCAGCCTGCCGTCCGCCAGCGGTCTGACCGAACCCATTACCAGCGCATCCGCGTTGCGCGCCTTCCAGTCGGCATAACGCACATCCGGAGGCTCGGAAGGAAGTGGATTTATGCCCGTGGTGTCAACCAGCTTGAACAACCCGCTGCGGGCCAGATCCGCTCCCACCACCTGCGTGATGCTCTGCGGCAGCCCCTGCTCCGCGGCAAACGGAACTATTGCAATCGGAATTTGCGTGGCCCCGCCGCCGATGATTTCTATGGTGAGCGCAGCTTGAAGCGGGCCCGTGCAAAGGAATAACAGCAGGAAAATTAATTTTGTCAAAGCACCGCGCCACGCAGCACTCGCGCGAATGCGCTTTGTAGTTTCAAAGGTCATCGCTCGCTATTATAACTTAATCGTTCGGGCGGAACCTAAGTTCCAGTTCGCGAAACTTCTGAGACAACACAGGATCGGACGGCACAGGCAGAGGTTCCGCCTTGCTAATGGCGCGCTCAATCGAGCCATCATAGGCAGGAACACCGCTGCTTTTCACCAGTGTGGCGCTTAATACATAACCGCCTGGAAGCAGCACCACCTTGTATACCGCTTCAGGGTTGCCCTGGATATCCGGAGGCACGACATAGGGTCGAATCTTGGCCTGTATTTTGTCTATGGTCTCTTGTATCAGCCGATTTTGCGCTGCCGCCTGCATAGCTTGCTCCGTCTGGAACGTTTTGAGCGCAGCCTCCCGATCCTGCTTCGTTTGCCGCTCTTCTTCTTCCTTTGCCAACTGTTCCTTGACTTGGCGCTGCTGCTCTGCTTCAACCTTGCGCTTGACCTCGGCGAGCCTCTGCAGCTCCTCACGCTTGCGCTTTTCTTTTTCCGCTTTTTCTTTCTCCGCCTTTTCTCTGTCAGCCTTTTCTCTGTCAGCCTTTTCTTTCTCCGCTTTTTCTTTTAGCAGAATATCGGGCTTGACCGGCTCTGGCTTGGCTTCAGGTTTGGGTTCCGGTTTCGGCTCGGGTCTGGCTTCCGGCATGGGAGCAGGAGGCGCCTTGACTTCAGGAGCGGGTTTGGGCGGCTCAACGGGCTGTGGAGCAGGCGGTAGATCGCTCCATAAATCCACGGCTGTGACTTGCGGATGCCTGCTTTGCCAGCTGATGCCGAACACCAGCAAAATGAAAAACAGGACATGCATGAGCACCGCCAGCAGGGCCGCGGCGCCCCGCCCCGGCTCGTGTTCATCTGTGGGCTTCATCAACCGGCCCTGGGCTTCGCCAGCAGCCCGATTTTTTTCACCTGGTTTTGTTGCAGCACATCCATCACTTTCAAAACTTCTTCGTAGCGCACGTTTTTGTCCGCCGCTATCACTACCGCTTGGTCCGGATTTTTGCTCTGCTTCGTCTTGATCGCCCGAATCAATTCTTCCTGGGTCACCACCCGCTCCGACGGCGAAGTCGAGCGGTCGCGCAGCAGCAGGGTTTTGTTGGCCTTGATGCCAACTTCCAGCGGCGCCACCGGCGGGGCCAACGCTTTGCCGATTTGCGGCAGGTCAATTTGCCCCGCATTGATGAGCGGCGCGGTGATCATGAAAATAACCAGCAGCACCAGCATCACGTCTATATAAGGCACGACGTTGATCTGATTCATTAGGCGGCGCTGGCGGCGACGTTCAATCATGCGTGCGTCTGCCTTTGCAGGATGTTCGAAAACTCTTCCATGAAGCTCTCAAAGCGGATGGCGAGGCGGTCAATGTCGCGCGCATAACGGTTGTACGCCACCACCGCGGGAATCGCCGCAAACAACCCCATGGCGGTAGCCACAAGCGCTTCTGCAATCCCGGGTGCGACATGCGCAAGCGTCGCCTGCGCCACATTGGAAAGACCGCGGAAAGCGTTCATGATTCCCCACACGGTGCCGAAAAGTCCGACATAAGGGCTTACCGACCCCGCTGTGGCGAGAAATGACAAGTGGGTTTCAAGGACGTCTAGTTCCCTCTGGTAGGTGGCGCGCATCGCCCGCCGCGTGCCGTCCATCACCACGCTGATATCCATTCCGGGCTGGCGCTTGAGCTTGCTGAATTCGCGGAAACCCGCTTCAAAGATTTTTTCCAGGCTGCCTGCTCTGCGCTTGGCGCTCGCCGCG
>DATMDB010000034.1:0-3747 GCA_035558075.1 Burkholderiales bacterium | reverse complement strand
AGTCGTACATGCCAAACCGCCTACTACTGGTCTGGCGTTGTTGTCGCAATGACTGTACGTATAGAAGCCGTTGACTTCGCCACCGATGGATAGATCCCAGTCACCGGCTTTGATAGGGCCGAAGGCGTTGGCGGTGGAAGCGCCAAACAGCGCGCAGGCGCCTGCTACTGCCATGCCTAGTTTCTTGTGCTTTACCATGCTTTTTCCCTCCTGAAAAAGTTGATCAAACCACGCTGTGAATCTAAAATTCAAACTTACATGAGCGTAAGCATCCTGCTACAGTTGCAATTAGCGTGTCAAGTATAAAAGCGACATATTCAGGTGGGTGTTGTAAAAAAGATACACTCACCCCAATACTGCTTATGTCACTTTGGTTTAGCAAAGTATTCGTTAGCAACTGTCATGCCAATCTCAGCAGCATAAGCGCAGCCTGCTGTAGCTCTCCCAAAGCCTTGTGCGCGTTGCAAAAAAACATCCAATGCGCGTGTACAAGGGGCTAAAGTAACGGGTTAACGTTCGATACCGTGACATTGTGTAACTGTTTCATCGGCCGCTGCCCCAACCTCCTTACCTCTTCGCAGACGAGGAATGGGAATGCCGCTAAGCGCGGTTCAGCGGGAATTAAGTAAGGCGTTAAGTCTTTCCCGCCAATTCAATACTCAAGTAAGCTAAAGGTTTGTTCCTGTCTCCGGAATTTCGATGGCCCAGGCCAGATCGCTTAAGCACCTGATGCTTTTCTACGCGCTCGGTTATCTGCTGCTGGTGCTGGCCAGCGGCGCGCTCGGCGGCGCCGGGCTTTACCTGTGGCACCAATCATCGGAGGAATCGCTGCGCATCAATTCCATGGTGGGGGAAATCCAGGAGATGCGCGGAAATCTTTACCGCCAGGTCAAGGAAGTATTCGACGCGGTTTTTTTAAACGATCCCGACGCGGCCAGGCAGTACCAGGAATACCAGAAGCGCATCGAGCTGCATCTTGAAAATCTCGACAGCGTCGCCGCGTATAACGAGGAGCACGAAGCCATTAACCGCCTACGCGAAGCTTACAACATCATCAAGACGCAGGCCGCGGATATTACTCGCGCGCGCGCCGGCATGCCGCTCAAGCAAAAGCGCAAGATTTTCGACACCGACCTGGAAATGGCGGGCTTCGGCCGCTATGAAGAAGCATTCAACGCGCTGGAGCAACTGCTGCAATTGCAGCAAGCGGAATTGCAAAACCGGCTCGTCACCCTCACCCAGCTTGCGCCTTTGCTGCTGTTGCTGCCGATTTTACTTGCCGTGGTGTTGCTGCTGTTGTCGCGGATCTTCATGCAGCGCGCCATCGTCCGCCCCCTCTCGGCATTGCAGGAAGCGGCTACCTTGATCAGCCACGGCGATCTTTCCCACAAGGTTCCGGAAAAGGGCGCGGCGGAACTGGTCACTCTTGCCCAAACGGTAAACCGAATGGCAGATGATCTCGCAACCAGCCGCGAATCGCTGTTGCGCGCCGAAAAACAGGCCACGCTCGGCGCCCTGGTGCCGGTGATGGCGCACAATATCCGCAATCCCCTGGCGAGCATTCGCGCTACGGCACAGATCATCAACGATTCTGAATTATCGGCAGAACTGCGCGAAGGTTTGTCCGGAATAATCAGCACCGCGGACAGGCTGGAGCGCTGGACGCATTCGCTGCTCTCCTACCTGCATCCTCTCAAGGCGCAACGTTCGCTTTGCAAGCTGCCGCAGCTCGTGGACAATGTGCTGGAACTGCTCAAACCCAGGCTCGCGGAAAAAGATATACAAGTCGTGCGCGAGGGATGGGATGGCCAGATTGAAATCGCGCTTGATGTGCAACTCGTGGAGCAGGCGCTGCACGGCCTGCTTGCCAACGCAATGGACGCTTCGCCGCGCCGAGGGAAGCTTGAAATTCGCATGAATGAAACCGCACAAGATGTCCGGCTGACGATCGCTGATCAAGGTTCAGGCATGCCGTTTACGCCTGCAGCCGGCGACTTGAGCCCCGGTCCTTCAACTAAAAGCTTTGGTTCAGGGCTGGGAATCCCGTTTGCAATGAAAGTGTGCGATGCGCACGGCGGGAAAATCGAGTTTCAATCGTCCAACCCGCACGGCACTGAAGTGAGACTCATACTGTCAAAACAAATACAGGAAGATTGACAATTTTTGAATAAGGTTTATTTCCATGTCATTCTGAGCGAAGCGAAGAATCTTAATGACAAGTCAAACGAGCGAATGCCAATGATTGAAAAAGTGATGACGGCACAGACTCCGGCCAAGGAATTTCAGGGCATGCCACGGGTTCTGGTCATCGAAGACGAAAGCCTGTTCGGACGCGCGGTTAAAAAACGCCTGGAAAAAGCCGGGCATGAATGCCTGCTGGCCGCCACACTTGCTGAAGGCCGCGAACTGGCGCGCAACGCCGCGCCGGAATTGGTACTGCTGGATTTGCGGCTGCCAGATGGCAACGGGCTGGATTTGCTCACCGAGCTGCGTTCCGCCGGGGAGAGCCGGCTGCCGCCGGTGATCGTGCTTACCGCGTACGGCGAAATCAGCGATGCCGTGCACGCCATGAAACTCGGCGCAGCGGATTATCTGAAAAAACCGGTTGACCTCGATGAGCTGTTGCTCGCAGTGAATAAAGTATTACAAACGTCCCGGCTGCGCTATCAGCTCGATTATTCCCGGGAGCGCGACAGTCATGTGGTGGAAGGCGCGCAATTGCTGGGGGATAGCCCGCCAATGCAGCGCGTGCGCGACCAAATCCGGCGTCTAGCCGAGCTTGCCGGAGAAGGCACGGAGCCTCCCCCGACCGTGCTCATTCTCGGCGAAACCGGCAGCGGCAAGGACGTGGCGGCGCGCTTGTTGCACCTGTTAAGCCCGCGCTCAACGCAGCCCTTCGTGCAAGTGGATTGCGCTTCGCTGCCGCGCGATCTGATCGAAGCTGAATTGTTCGGCCATGAAAAAGGCGCGTTCACCAGTGCCCACGGCGCGCGCGCCGGCCTCATCGAGGCGGCGGAGGACGGCACGCTGTTTCTGGACGAGATCGGCGAGTTGCCGCTGGAACTGCAAGCCAAGCTGCTTAATGTGATTGAGCGGCGCAAGACGCGGCGCATCGGTTCGGTAGTGGAGCGGCCGTTTGCCGCGCGCATAATCGCCGGCACCAACCGGCAACTGCCGGAAATGATTGCGCAAGGCCAGTTTCGCGCCGATCTTTATTACCGGCTCAACGTGGTGACGCTCAACATGCCGTCGTTGCGCGAGCGCGGCGAGGACGTGGTATTGCTGGCGCGGCATTTCGCGGTGCAGATGAGCCGCCGTTACGGGCTGCCTGATCCCTCGTTAAGCGATGACGCCTTAAATGCCTTGCGCGCCTACCCCTGGCCTGGCAACGTGCGCGAGCTCAAACACCTTGTGGAACGCGCGGTGTTGTTGAGCCGGGGCGGGGCAATTAATGTTCCGGATCTTGGCTTGTCGCAAGCGCCCGTACCGGCGACTGGAGAGCTGCCGCTGCATGGGTTCACTTTGGAAGCTGCGGAACGCGTGCTTATCGAGCGCGCACTGCTTGACACCGGCGGCAATGTTTCGGAAGCGGCGCGCAGGCTGGGAGTAAGCCGCATGACCCTGCGCTACCGCATGGAAAAATACGCCCTCAAGGGCAATAGCTAAGGAACCTCTGATTAAGTCCTCCGCGGATTGCGTTGCTGGCAAAATGCGGATGGATGCGAGGCGCGCGACGAAGGTCGTAGC
>DATMDB010000033.1:0-8318 GCA_035558075.1 Burkholderiales bacterium | reverse complement strand
GCAACAATCTCTCTTGCAATCTGTTTAGCAAACCGTTCCTCGCCATATGTTTTTATGACCTCCCCGATCTCCTGTTCCGAAGTGCTCGCCAGCCACTGCGCGGCGGTCTCGCCGCGGCTGGTGTCCATGCGCATATCCAGCGGCCCGTCCAAGCGGAAGCTGAAACCGCGCGCTGCGTCTTCAAGCTGCGGCGAAGACACGCCAAGATCCAGCAACACCCCGTCCACTTGGGGTACATTCATTTCATACAGCACTTGGCGTAAGCTGCCAAAAGCACGATGCACGATGCAAAAACGCGCGTCATTAATCGCGCTCCCGGCAGCTGCCGCCGCCAAGTCTTTATCCAGCGCAATCAGGCGTCCGTTAGCCGCGAGCTTTCCCAATATTGCGCGGCTGTGGCCGCCGCGACCGAAAGTGCAATCCACATACACGCCATCCGGACGCACATTGAGTGCCCCGAGTGCTTCGTTCAACAGAACCGTTGCGTGCTGTGAGTTCATTCACGAACTCACAGCGAAAAATTCTCCATGCCTGGTGGCAGTGTGTTGTCGCCCTGCGTCGAAAATTGCTCCAGTTGTCTGTTCCAGGCTTCCAAACTCCAGATTTCAAAATGACTGCCTTGGCCGACCATCATCACGCGCTTCTCGAGAGCGGCAAATGCGCGCAACTCAGGGGAAATCAGAACGCGCCCCGCCGCATCAAGCTCAACTTCTTCTGCAAAGCCAACCAGCAAGCGCTTCCATACGCTTGCCTGGCGATCCAGGCTCGGGAAATCCATCACCTTGGCGCGTATGGGTTCCCAGGCGGCGTAGGGATACAGCAGGAGACAGCTGTCGGGATGAGCAGTGAGCACGAGTTTTCCCGTGCTTTGATTTTGCAGGGCGTCGCGATGCCGCGTCGGCACAGCCAGCCGGCCTTTGACATCCAGAATGATTGCTGACGCTCCCTGAAACATTACCCCCCCAATATGATTCGGATTTTCCAATGAAACCCATCTTTTACTACTATTTCCCACTCTAAAATAAAAAAAAGTCGAGGTCAAGCATAAAAGCAAGCCTTTTCTTATTTGCGACAAATACTTAAGTGATGTTTTTCACACTTTGTGTAAATTTTCGTTTATAAATAATCAGATAGGCGAAAATTGTGGGATAGTGCAGGGAACGGCTTCGCAAGATTGCGAGCAAGCGAGAAATAACAGAAAAAAGAGGGGAAAAAATTCGAGAGAAGCTGGCCGATAAGCCGGGTTCTGTTTAGGGATTGGGTCCCTATGACAGTCATTCCTCTAGGCGTGCGATTACTCACACGCTCAAGCAACCTACCCGGAAGCTACGCGAGCCGCGTCAATGCTTCCCTATTTGGTCTTGCTCCGGATGGAGGTTACCGCGTTTCACCCGCAGCGGCGCAGCTAGCGCTCGGCTGCGACTCGTCTCTGTGGCCCTGTTCATCGCCTCGCGGCGTCCGGCCGTTAGCCGGCATCCTGCTCTGCGGAGCCCGGACTTTCCTCTATACGTATGCGAATACGTACAGCGACTGTCTGGCCAGCTTCACTTGAATTTTAACATGGAAGACGTCCTTAAGGCCGTTTGGTTCGGATCCAATTTTCCAATGGGCTCCTAACACAATCCGTGGAACGGGGTGCGGAGAAAGTTTGGAAAAGGGCGAGGAAGAAACTAGCTCAGCTTCCAGCTGACTGTTTCATCCGCACGCAATGGAACCAGGGTTTCGTCACCAAACGGAAGCGTGCGTGGGACTTTGCAATTTTGCTTGGTAAGCGTAATTGTACTGGTGTTGCGCGGCAGCCGGTAAAAATCAGCGCCGTGGAAACTCGCGAACGCTTCCAGTTTATCCAGCGCCCCGGCTTGTTCGAAGGCTTCCGCATATAGCTCGATTGCGGCATGCGCGGTATAAATGCCCGCGCAACCGCAACCCGCTTCTTTGGCGTTTTTTGAATGCGGCGCGCTGTCGCTGCCGAGGAAAAATTTAGGATTGCCGCTTGTCGCCGCCTTAATGAGGGCTTGCCGGTGCATTTCACGCTTTAATACCGGCAGGCAATAGTGATGCGGACGAAGACCGCCGGAAAACATCGCGCTGCGATTGAGCAACAAATGATGCGCGGTAATCGTGGCGGCAATATTGTCCGGCGCGCTTTTCACATACTCCACCGCCTCGCGCGTGGTGATGTGCTCGAACACGATGCGCAGTTGAGGAAAGCGCCGCGTGAGCGCCAACAGCACACGCTCAATGAAGACTTT
The DNA here is from genome assembly GCA_035558075.1 of Burkholderiales bacterium. Lineage (GTDB taxonomy): Bacteria > Pseudomonadota > Gammaproteobacteria > Burkholderiales > JAHFRG01 > JAHFRG01. Next base: position 6,066 of record DATMDB010000033.1, on the reverse strand, counting down.
CTCGCGGTCGAAGACATCCACTTCTGAGTCGGTCACTTCGCCGTGCACCAACAGCGGCAGATCCTGCTTTTGCATTTCTTCCAGGGCAGCGAAACATTTTTTGAGATCGATGACGCCGAGAGCGGAATGAGTAGTTGCCCCGGCGGGGTAATACTTCACGCCGTGAACAATACTGCTTTGTTTGGCTTTGACAATCTCCTGCGGGCTGGTTTTATCGATCAAATATAGGGTCATCAATGGCTCGAACTTCGATCGCTTGGGAAGCGCGGCGAGAATACGGCCGCGGTATGCCATCGCCATTTTAGTGGTTGTAACCGGCGGCGTGAGATTGGGCATGATGATGGCGCGCGCAAAGCGCCGCGCAGTGTCCGCAACTACCGCGCGCATTTCATCACCGTTGCGCAAATGCACGTGCCAATCGTCCGGGCGGGTAAAGGTTATTCGCTGCATTTACTTAATCTTTATGGAACCTCTAATACCGTCGCAATCGCGTGGGATTTAATCAGAGGTTGCTTACGCATTATTTCTTCAACTTTTCCCTTTGATTTGCAGCGCCATGGCATACAGCGTTTTCCTGTTTTCCCCGCTGATTTGCACCGCAAGTTTTACTGCCTGCTTGAGCGGCAGCTCGTCCAGCAACGCTGTCAAAATGCGTTGCACATCGTTTGCGGAAGCGGGTTGCTTCTCGGCGCCGGAAACCAGCAATACGAACTCGCCTTTCTGCCGGTTTTTATCCTGGCTCAACCATTCCAGCGCTGCACTCAGACTGCCGCTGTAAATATTCTCGAATAATTTGGTGAGCTCGCGTGCGATGGTGACGCTGCGCTTGCCGCCGAATACCGCCTGCATGTCGGCGATGCTTTCCAGGATACGGTGGGGCGCTTCGTAAACTATCAGCGTATAAGGCAGGGTCTTGAGGGCTTCCAGTTCGCGGCGGCGCGCCGAGGGTTTGTTGGGCAAAAATCCGTAAAACAGAAAATGCGGCGCTTTCTGACCGGAAACCGACAGCGCGCTCACAGCCGCATTCGCGCCCGGCACCGGCACTATGCGAAAACCCGCATCCCGCACCCGGCTGACTACGATGGCGCCAGGGTCGCTGAATGCCGGAGTTCCAGCATCGCTCACCAGCGCCACTGATTTCCCATACCGCAGCAGACCGATAACTTTGTCAGCGGCGCGCTTCTCGTTATGCTCATGCAAGGCCATCATCGTTGCGGAAATTCCGAAATGCTTGAGCAGATGCGAAGTTACGCGGGTATCTTCCGCCGCCACCACGTCCACCTGTTTCAATACCTCCAGTGCGCGCAGGCTGATGTCCTGCAAATTTCCAATCGGGGTGGCAACTACATATAATAGGGCCTTACCCGTTTCGTCGTGTGTTCGATGCAACGCTTGCCGGCCTTTCTGCTGACGCTGTTAGCGATACTATACGGTTGCGCCATAACATTTGCCACCCGCGCTGAAAATGCAATGCCGCCCGGGGACAGCAAATTACCTCCGGCTGCGCAATCTGAGCCAGCCAAGCCCGATGCCAACCCTCAAGCCAATCCGCCCAAGCCGCATATCGCTTTAATCCTGCCGCTCAAATCGGAGTCGTTTGGCCCCGCCGCGGAAATTACCCGTCAAGGCTTCATCGCCGCCGCCAGCGAGCGAGGCGGCAGTCGTCTGCCGGTGAAAACCTACGCCACGACCGAGCAAACCGATGAAATCCTGGCCACCTATCAATTTGCACTTGCCGCTGGAGCGCAAGTCGTGGTGGGGCCGCTCACACGGGATGGCGTTTCTGCTTTAGCCACCAGCGGCATGGTGCGCGTTCCAACTCTCGCACTCAATGTGCCGGAAGATTTCCCGGTGCTGCCGGCCTATATGTTCACTTTCAGCCTGCAAGTTGAAAACGAAGCGCGGCAAGTTGCCATGCTGGCTAAACAAGAGGGCAAGCGCAAGGCGCTCATCATCGGCGCCGATACGCTGCTGGACAAGCGCATGCAACAGGCATTTGCAGAAGAATGGCAAAGGCTGGGCGGCATTATCCTGCAGCCGTTCTTCTTCACTGGCGAGCAGGACGGCTTGTTAACGCTCAAGCAGACGGTGGAAATCAGCGGCGCCGACATGGTTTTCCTTGCGCTTGACGCAAAAAAAGCGCGGCAAGTCCGGCCTTATATTGATTTAAGCGTGAGTATCTACGCTACCTCGCAGATTTTCAGCGGCAACGGTAGGGGGCCCTTCAATTTCGATCTCAACGGCGTACGCTTCGTGGACATGCCGTGGGTATTGCAATCCGATCATCCGGCGGTAATGATTTACCCGCGACCGAAGGGCGCAGTAATCATGGACCTGGAGCGGCTCTACGCACTGGGCATAGACGCCTTCCGCATCACGCAGGATTTGTCCGTTCTCGGCCCTCGTTCCGGCTATGCCCTGGATGGCGTTACCGGGCAGATCAGCCTTAACCCCGATCATCAATTCGTGCGTGAACTCACCCCGGCGGTCTTTTATCAGGGCCAGGCCATCGTGCTGTATGAATCGAAACGCTGAAGGAATAGCAGCGGAACGCGTAGCTGCAATCTTTTTGCAAAGCCGTGGTCTCAGGCTGCTGGAAACCAACTATCGCTGCCGCTTCGGCGAAATAGATCTCATCCTGCGGGATGGCGAGACTCTGGTGTTCGCCGAAGTGCGGTTGCGCAAGAGCGGCGATTTCGGCGGCGCCGCAGCGAGCATCACCGCGCAAAAGCGCACAAAGTTGCTTAAAGCGGCGCGGCATTATCTGGCTGCCGGAAAAAAAACTCCGCGCTGCCGCTTTGACGCGGTATTGCTGAGCAGCATGGATGAGCGGGATATCCAATGGATAAAAAATGCGTTTGGAGAATAGCCGCGATCTGCCGCACAATATGTCACCGACAAGTTAACAGGGAAAGTAAATGGATTTAATCGCCAGGATCAGCGGGCATTTCTCGGACAGCGCACACCTCAAGTTGCAGGCAATGGATGCCTTGGCAACGCCGATTGCCAGCGCCGCGGAACGTATGGTGCAATGCCTCATGCGCGACGGAAAAATTCTGAGTTGCGGCAACGGCGGCTCGGCGGCCGATTCCCAGCATTTCGCTGCGGAAATGCTTAACCGCTTTGAAATGGAGCGCCCCGGGTTGGCGGCGCTCGCGCTCACTACCGACACTTCGACGCTCACTTCGATTGCCAATGACTACAGCTTCGACCAGGTGTTCTCCAAGCAGGTGCTGGCGTTGGGACAAGCCAACGATGTGCTGCTGGCGATTTCCACCAGCGGCAACTCGCGCAACATGCTGGAAGCGGTGCGCGCCGCGCACGAGCGGCAGATGTGTGTGGTGGCGCTCACCGGAAAATCGGGAGGGCAGATGGCCGACATCCTTGGCGCCGAAGATATTCACATCTGCGTGCCGGCAAACAGCACGGCGCGCATTCAGGAAGTTCATTTGCTAACCCTGCATTGCCTGTGCGATGCAATTGATTGTTTACTACTGGGAGTCGAATGATGCGCTACTTATCATTTATTTTTCTGGCTTTGATTGTTTCCGCTTTGCAAGGCTGTGTTGCGGTAGTTGCCACCACCGCAGCCGGGGGCGTGCTGGTTGCCGAAGACCGGCGCACCAACGCGGCAATGCTCGAAGACGAGAGCCTGGAACTGAAGACACAGAGAAGAATCTCGGAGAAATTTGACCAGTACCGTGACACAATTCACATCAATATCACCAGCTACAACCGCAACCTGCTGATTACCGGAGAAGTGCCATCGGAAGAAGTCAAAGACGGGATTGGGAAAATCTTGAAAGAAACCGACAATGTGCGTAATGTCACCAACGAACTGGTCTCCGCCGCGCCGACTTCAATCGGCTCGCGCACCAACGACACCCTGATTACCTCCAAGGTAAAGTCGCGCTTCATCGAGGCGAGGAAATTCCAGCCAAACTGGGTGAAGGTGGTGACGGAAAACAAAGTGGTATATCTCATGGGCATCGTGAACCACAAGGAAGCGGCTGACGCCGCCGATATCGCCGCCACCACCAGCGGCGTGGAAAAAGTGGTCAAAGTATTTGAGTATACTGATTAGGCCAATACTGAATCTCCCAACAAAACAGCTTTACTTGGTCCTTTTATCTTTATCTTTTATTCCTTCCTGTTCGATTACCCGTTCATTAGGGTGCGGAGACGCAACCGCTGCCGCAAGAAAATCGCGGGGGCATGATACACTTAGGGAACCTCTGATTAAGTCCTTCGTGAACCGCGTTGCTGGCAAAATGCGGTTGGATGCAAGGCGCGCGACGAAGGTCGTAGCTTGGACTACGATGCCGAGGAGCGCAACGATGCAAACGCCGCAGTTTGCCGCAACCCAAAGGGACGGCTGCCGCGACACGGTCAGCGAAGCTTGGGGTGCGGGAGCAGCAGCAATAGCGCCCCGTTTCACAATGTCTCTTGCGGCAGCTTGCGCCCCTTCCCGCACTACGCTGCGCGAGACCGAGTCCGGGGCGCTTTCCGGGCGGTCTGCTTTGTCGCTCGGCTTGCCAAGGGGAGTGGCCATTGGCTGCACCTCGCTTCGCGCATTCCATCCCGGAAAGCCGCCGTCGCGGCCACGCGGGACTTAATCAAAGGTTCCCACCCTAAGCCATGTACCCGGCTCCTGACTTCGAACACAAGCTGTGCGAACCCGGCCTACTCGCGACGCGCCTCAAAACTCTGCCCCGGCCGCTGGTGTTCACCAACGGCTGTTTCGAGATCCTGCACCGCGGTCATGTCACTTACCTCGCCCAAGCGCGCGCTTTAGGCGCGAGTCTGATCGTCGGCGTCAATTCCGATGCTTCAGTCAAGCGTCTCAACAAAGGAATCGGCCGGCCCCTTATCGCCCTGCAAGACCGCATGGCAGTGTTGGCAGCGCTGCAGTCGGTAAGCCTGGTCACTTGGTTCGACCAAGATACGCCGCTGGTTTTGATTCGTGCGTGCAGGCCGGATGTCTTGGCAAAAGGCGGGGATTGGAAAGTGAAAGATATCGTGGGGGCGAAGCAGGTTTCAGGCTGGGGCGGAAAGGTGTTTTCGCTTCCTTTCATCTACGAAAGGTCAACGACTGCACTGCTTGCAAAAATTCGTGGGGCGTGACCTTAGCCTTAAGGCAATCCTGCTACAGCCAAATCACTGCGGGGAACACCGTAAGCGCGATGACATACAACAGCCATTCCAGGTTATGCTTCGCCAGCCACCCGGTGAAGTGCATGATGATGAGAATGATCGCTAAAACATAGAACAGTGCGAGTAACATAGTCCCTTACCCCCAATGACTTGTAGACCAAGTATAAAACATTTTTGCAGTTAAGGAACCTCTAATTAAGTCCCACGCTGTTGCGACGGCAGCTTTCCGGGATAGCGCCGTCGCAGGCGGAGCCTCGGCAGTGCGACCCCGGAGGCGGCGCTGCGCCTCGCTTCGCTGCGCACGTTCCGAGGCGCAACGGTCCGCGAGCGCACACGCGAAGCGAGGCGCAGCCAATGGCTACTCCCCTTGGCAAGCCGAGCGACAAAGCAGACCGCCCGGAAAGCGCCCCGGACTCGGTCTCGCGCAGCGTAGTGCGGGAAGGGGCGCAAGCTGCCGCAAGAGACATTGTGAACCGGAGCGCTATTGCTGCCGCTCCCGCACTTAAGGAACCTCTGATCAAGTCCCGCGCAATGCGCGTTGCGGGCGAGAGACGGCCAGATGCTAGGCGCGAGGGCGCAGCGCTATCAAGCCATAACGCAAGCCTCGAGCAACGCCGCAGATGGCCGTCTAGTCGCCGCAACCCGCATGGGACGGGGCAATCCGTGCACAGAGCTTCGTTGTTCGTCGCTGGTTTGGCCTTTACCAAACGGCGCTCCTCACGCCTCGCCCTGAACTCGGATTGCACACCGTCGCGCACGCGATGGACTTAATCAGAGGTTCCTTCAGCTTCGCTGACCGTGTCGCGGCAGCCGTCCCTTTGGGTTGCGGCAAACTGCGGCGTTTGCATCGTTGCGCTCCTCGGCATCGTAGTCCAAGCTACGACCTTCGTCGCGCGCCTTGCATCCAACCGC
>DATMDB010000032.1:0-4368 GCA_035558075.1 Burkholderiales bacterium | reverse complement strand
GGCCGGACCGTTTGGAACTGCTGTTGGAAGAGCACGTGATGCTGGCGCGCTGGGTGAGCGGCGGACTGGTCAATACTCACGGTGAGATTTTTCCGAGCGAGACGGGCCGGAGTTTGCCGCTTTTTTCCGGCCCTGCCGGGAGCGCACCGGATATCGCCAGGCAATACCTGGTGTTCAGCCGCGTGCTCGCGTCAATCAACCTGAGGCCTGTGCAGGTGCAAATGTCGCAGCGACGCGCGTGGCAGGTGTGGCTGGACAACGGGTTGTTGCTGGTGCTGGGTAGACAGCGTAGCGAAGCGCGGCTTAAGAAATTCGTCGCTGCTTACAACCGAAGCATAGAACAGCTGCAATGGCAGCCGGATTACGCTGATTTGCGTTATGACAACGGTTTCGCGCTGCGCGTGCCTGAGGCGGTGAGACAGCAAAGCGGGCCCGCCAAACGCGAACAACGCAAGCCAGCCTGAGAGGATTTGCGGAGGATGGTAATGAGCCGGGGAAAGGAAAACAAGGATCTGATCGTGAGTCTCGATATTGGTACCTCGAAAATCGCTGCCATCGTCGCCGAAATGCGCCCCGAGAGCGGGCTGGAAATCATCGGCATGGGCAGCGCGCCTTCGCGTGGCCTGAAGAAAGGCGTGGTGGTGAACATCGAGTCCACGGTGAACGCCATCCAACGCGCGCTGGAAGAAGCGGAGTTGATGGCCGACTGCAAGATCCGTGAAGTGTACACGGGAATCGCCGGCAGCCACATCAAGAGCTTCAATTCCCACGGCATGGTGGGCATCAAGGACAAGGAAGTTACACAGATGGATGTGGAGCGCGTGGTGGAAACCGCCAAGGCGGTGAATATTCCCACCGACCAGCAGATCCTGCACATCCTCAACCAGGAATTCATCATTGACGGTCAGGAAGACGTGCGCGAGCCGCTCGGCATGAGCGGAGTACGCCTGGAAGTGAAGGTACACATCGTGACCGGCGCGGTCTCGGCGGCGCAGAACATCATGAAGTGCGTGCGGCGCTGCGGGCTTTCGGTGTGCGATTTGATTTTGCAGCCGCTCGCCTCGGCCACGGCGGCATTGTCGGAAGATGAGAAAGATCTTGGGGTATGCCTGGCGGATATCGGCGGCGGCACCGCGGATGTCGCGGTGTTCACTCATGGCGCGATCCGCCATACCGCGGTGATCCCGATTGCTGGCGATCAGATCACCAACGATATCGCGATGGCGTTGAGGACACCGACCAAGGACGCCGAGGACATCAAGCGCCGCTTCGGCTGCGCGCTGCGGCAGCTCGCCGATCCGCACGAGATGGTGGAAGTCCCCGGGGTGGGTGATCGCGGCCCGCGCCAATTATCGCGGCAGACACTTGCCGAAGTCATCGAGCCGCGCGTCGAGGAGCTTTATTCGCTGATTCAGGCGGAGTTGCGCAGAAGCGGTTTCGAGGAATTGCTGTCGTCGGGAATAGTAATAACGGGCGGCAGCAGCGCCATGCAGGGGATGGTGGAACTGGGCGAGGAAGTATTCCACATGCCGGTGCGGCTCGGCATGCCGCACTATCTGGGCGGACTTGCCGAAGTGGTGCGCCATCCGCGCTTTTCCACCGGAGTGGGCTTGCTGCTTCTCGGCGTGCAGCAGCGCCAGCGGCAGGAACTGGTCAAGCTGCAAAGCGGTTCTTTGCGCCAGATCTTCGAGCGCATGAAGAATTGGTTCCAGGGGAATTTTTAATAATGAAATTCAAGAAAAAAACAGTAGCGAAACAACAGAGGTTATCGGTAAGTAAGGGCTCTTTCTGTAATTGGAATCACTGGCATAAAGGAGACACACATGTTTGAAATCGTGGATACACAAGGGCAGGAAGCGGTAATCAAGGTGATTGGAGTCGGTGGCTGCGGCGGCAACGCCGTTGATCATATGATCAACCAGGGAGTGAATGGCGTGGAATTTATCTGCGCCAATACCGATGTTCAGGCATTGAAGCGCAACCAGGCGAAAATCCAGTTGCAGATGGGCGCCTCCATCACCAAGGGGCTCGGCGCAGGAGCCAATCCCGACATCGGGCGCGAAGCGGCGCTGGAGGACCGCGAGCGCATCGCGGAGCTGATAGACGGCACCGATATGCTGTTCTTAACCGCGGGGATGGGCGGGGGAACCGGCACCGGGGCCGCTCCGGTGGTGGCGGAAATCGCCAAGGAACTGGGCATCCTCACCGTGGCGGTGGTGACCAAACCGTTTGCATTCGAAGGCAAGCGCATGCGCATTGCGCAGCAGGGCGTTGAAGCGCTGTCGCAGTATGTGGATTCGCTGATCGTGATTCCCAACGACAAGCTGATGCAGGTGCTGGGCAACAAGGTCACGCTGGATGCCGCATTTCAGGCGGCCAACGATGTGTTGCACGGCGCGGTGGCGGGCATTGCCGAAATCATCAGTTGCCCGGGGATGATTAACGTGGACTTTGCCGACGTGAAGACGGTAATGGCGGAAATGGGCATGGCGATGATGGGTTCTGCGAGGGCTTCGGGCGCGGACCGCGCCGAGCTTGCCGCGGAACAGGCGATTGCCTGCCCGCTGCTCGAAGACATCAACATTTCCGATGCGCGCGGCGTGCTGATCAACATCTCCGCCAGCAAGGCGAGCTTTGAGCTGCAGGAAATGTATGATGTGATGGACACCATCAAGACGTTTGCGGCGGAGAGCGCCACCGTGATTGTCGGGGCAGTTTACGATGATGAGCTGCAGGACGATATTCGGGTCACGATTGTCGCGACAGGTCTTAATTCCCCGGTCAACCGCAAGCAGGAGAAGCCGTTAAGCGTGGTGAAAACCGGGACTGACGCGGTGGAAATGGTGAATTATGCCGAGCTTGAAACACCGGCGGTGGTAAGAAGGCGCAACCGCGATGCGACTATCGAGGCGATGCGCCAGTCGGGTGTGGAGATGCTCGACATCCCGGCATTTTTGCGCAAGCAGGCGGATTAAGGAACCTCTGATTAAGTCCCACACGGTTGCGACGGCGGCTTTCCGGAACGGGATGCGCGAAGCGAGGCGCAGCCAATGGCCAGGCCCCCTTGCCAAGCCGAGCGACAAAGCAGACCGCCCGGACAAGCCCCGTCCCGTTCGGGTTGCGGCAAAATGCGGCGTCTGCATCGTTGCGCTCCTCGGCTTCGTAGTCCTGGCTACGACCTTCGTCGTGCGCCTTGCATCCATCCGCATTTTGCCAGCAACGCAATCCGCGGAGGACTTAATCAGAGGTTCCTAAGCCCGGGAAAACGGCAAATCCCCAAGGAGGCGGGGTTGGCATATCACTGTGTAACGTGATAGCATTAGCCTTCCCGTTATTAGACTAACTATTTATTTCGAAAGCGTTCTTGACAAATGATAAAGCAGCGCACGCTGAAAAACATCATACGTGCAACCGGTGTCGGTCTGCACACGGGAGAAAAAGTTTATTTGACCCTGCGTCCGGCCGCGCCGAATACCGGCATCGTGTTTCGCCGCATTGATCTTTCGCAGCCGGTGGAAATCAAGGCCGATCCGCATCAAGTGGGGGATACGCACCTGTCGTCGTGTCTGGAAAAAAACGGTGTCAAGGTGTTTACGGTAGAACACCTGATGTCGGCTTTTGCCGGACTGGGGATTGATAATGCATATGTGGATCTATCCGCTCCGGAAGTACCGATCATGGATGGCAGCGCCGGGCCGTTTGTGTTCCTGCTGCAGTCGGCGGGAATCGAAGAGCAAAATGTACCCAAAAAATTCATCCGCATCAAAAAAACCGTGGAAGTGGTGGACGGCGATAAATGGGTGCGCTTTGAGCCGTATAACGGCTTCCGTGTCCATTTCAGCATAGATTTCGACCACCCGGTTTTTGAAAGCTCGAACCAGTCAGTCACCGTGGATTTCGCAACCACCTCCTATATAAAAGAAGTCAGCCGCGCCCGCACGTTCGGGTTTATGCAGGAAGTGGAAACCCTGCGTTCGATGGGACTCGCCTTGGGCGGCAGCCTGGATAACGCCGTCGTCATGGACGAGTTCCGGGTGCTCAACAGCGACGGCTTGCGCTATGAAAACGAATTCGTCAAGCACAAGGTGCTGGATGCCATCGGCGATCTTTACCTCCTTGGGCACCCGCTGATCGGGTCTTTTAGCGGCCACAAGTCCGGGCATACCCAGAACAATGCCTTGTTGCGCCGCCTGCTCGCCGATTCCCAGGCGTGGGAGTTTGTGAGTTTCGATCGCAGCGAGGAAGCCCCGGCGTTCCTCAGGCTGCAAGCACAGCTCGCCTGATTTTCTGGTCCTGATTTTCCAGCCGCGGCTGTACCCAATCCTTCCGTACCGACGTTTATGGAACCTCTGATTAAGTCCCACGCGG
>DATMDB010000031.1:0-2476 GCA_035558075.1 Burkholderiales bacterium | reverse complement strand
GTCCATCGGATTGGAAAACATGCGCCGGAACTCGAGGTCTCCAACGTCTTTTTCCAGCTTTGCGACGTCGGAGGCGACACCGACTATTGTGGCATCGTCGTTTTCGGCACGCGCCATTTCGAAAAGCTCGCGTGCATCGCGCAGGGACGAGGCGATCGAAACCAAGCCCGTTACAGTAGCGTCCAGAGATTTTTTTTCTTTGCCGAGTTCCTGGGCGCGCTTGCGGTCGCTCCAGATAGCCGGGTCTTGAATGAGCTGGATAACTTCGTTCAGGCGCTTTTGCTTGGCCTCGAAGTCAAAGATACCTCCGCAGTTCCGCCGCCCGGGCATCGAGGTCGGTCAGGCGGTTGGCGATGGCATTGAGTTGTTCGGCTTCCATGACCTGCATTTTATCATGCAGCGGGTTGCCAATGTTCGATGTTGAGTTGCAGCGATTGCGCACCTTTGTATTCGTTGACGGTGAGCCGGTATACCGCGAGGATGCGCTCTGGCAGCGGGTTACTTTGGAAAAACAGCATCGCATCAAAAGCGCGGCCGGACAGGGAAAGCTTGAGTTTAAGATGCTTTTCCCCGACTACGCGCTGGTTTTCAACCATGAAATCGCTGCTGAAACCGGGCTGCGGAAAACCCTGACCCCATACCTCTTTTTCCAGCAGGCGCGCGAGCTCGATTTGCATTTCAGCGGCGGCCAGCGCGCCGTCGGTTTCAATCACGCGCTCAAGATCGGTGGGAGAGACCAGCGCAGCAACCGTTTCCTCAAACGCCAGGGAAAATTTCTCAAAATCATTCTGGCGTATGCTGAGTCCCGCCGCAGCGGCGTGACCGCCGAACTTGAGAATCAAACCGGGGTGGCGTTTCGCCACCAAATCCAGCGCATCGCGCAGATGCAGGCCCGAAATGGCCCGCCCCGAGCCCTTGATCTCGTCATTGCCCGCAGGGGCGAACGCAATGACCGGCCGGTGAAATTTGTCCTTGATGCGCGATGCGAGCAGACCCACCACACCGGGGTGCCAGTCGGCGTCAAACAGGCACAGGCTTACGCTGTCGCGCACTTCAATACGCTCCAGCGCGGCCAGCGCCGTCTGCTGCATGCCGGCCTCGATATCGCGGCGCTCGCGGTTGAGCGCGTCGAGTTGCCGCGCCATGGCCAAAGCAGATCCTTCGCTATCGCTCAGGAGGCATTCGATACCGAGCGACATATCATCCAGTCTTCCCGCCGCATTGAGGCGCGGGCCGAGCATGAACGCCAAATCATAAGTCGAGGCGCGCAGGGGATCGCGGCCGGCCGCGCGGAACAGCGCCTGGATTCCGGCATGCGCTTTGCCTTCGCGCATGCGCTTCAAGCCCTGGCTTACCAGGATGCGGTTGTTGTCGTCGAGCTTCACCACGTCGGCGACGGTGCCGAGCGCCACCACATCCAGCAGCCTGGAGAGATTCGGCTCGGCCCTGCCGTCGAACGCGTGCCGTTCGCGCAACTCGGCGCGCAGCGCCAGCATGACGTAGAACATCACGCCTACACCCGCGAGATTTTTGCTGGGGAATCCGCAACCGGGCTGGTTGGGGTTGACGATGCACGCGGCTTGCGGCAGCTCATCACCCGGCAAATGATGGTCGGTGACGAGCGTTGCCATGCCGAGGCGGCTCGCTTCGGCCACGCCTTCCACTGCGCCGATGCCGTTATCCACCGTGAGCAAAATATCGGGGCGCTTTGCCCGCGCTGCCAGCTGCACGATTTCAGGAGTCAAGCCGTAACCGTACTCGAAGCGGTTGGGAACGAGATAATCCACGAGGGCGCCGAGTTCCCGCAACGCGCGCATTCCCACTGCGCATGCAGTGGCGCCGTCGGCATCGTAATCGGCAATGATCAAAAGCCTTTTTTTCGCGGCGATGGCGTCCGCCAGGATTTGCGCCATCTGCGGCGCATTTTTCAATCTGTCGAAAGGAACCAGCGAGGACAGCTCGCTTTTCAGCTGCACGGGGCTTTGGATGCCGCGGGCGGCGTAAACGCGCGCGAGCACCGGATGCATATCCTGGCTCAGCAGCGCTTCAAAAGCCGGCTTGGGGCAGGGGCGGGATTTAATCAGAGGTTGCATAAGCATAATCCGCAAGCGCCTTGCCTCTGCGCCACAGTTTCCATAAATCTTTGCGCGAAGCGGCAAACGTCCATGGGCCGCTGCTGACGATGAGTTCCTCGAGTTCTGCGCGCTGCAGCGCGCTTAATAGCGGCGCAAACCAGCAGTCTTCCAGTTCTTTAATGTTTTCCAGCCAGCGCTCCATGTCCCGGTATTGTGCCGCGCCTCGCAAGCTGTCCAGAATTACCAGGTGAACACCGGATGCGTGCGGCTGCGCCAGCCAGGCTTGCGCGTGTTGCGGCAGACCGCTCAAGCCGGCGCCGCTTGCCAGCGCAAGGCCTTTGGCCAGGCACTCATTGGCCCAGACATGCGCAAACGGTTTGCGCGCAATCTTCGGCAGGCGG
>DATMDB010000030.1:0-3594 GCA_035558075.1 Burkholderiales bacterium | reverse complement strand
GTTCTCCTTCACGATTTATCTAAATCTCTAACAATCAGAGCGTTCTTCACCGATACCACGCCGCGCACACCCGATGCGATGAGCCCGGCTTTGCGCACTTGGTTTTCATCTTCGGCGAAGCCGCTCAGCAAAACATGACCGCGATAAGTTTCAACGCTAACATCCAGCGATTTGATATCCGGGTCTTTGAGCAAAGCGGCCTGGACCTTGGCAGTGATGATGCCGTCTTCCGCGAAACGCTCTGCTTTCGTCCGGTGCAGGGCTAATTCTGCGGCGGCGTATTCATTCAAATCCAATGTGCCATCGTGATCGACGTCCGCATCGTCAAATATCCGCAACAAATCCCTGCGCTGTTTCAATTCCTGTTTGCTGAGATAGCCATCGCGATTGGCATCATATTTCTTGAATGCTGCCTCAATGTTAGCGTTCACATTCACCGGCTCGTCCTCGCCAAAGGCAGGGGTACACACCAGCAACCCGATCGCCATAGTCGCTCTGCCAAAATTCGCGTTCATGATCTTTCTCCACTCTGAATCCGGTTAGCCCCGGCTAACCTTATCGCAATACAGACGTGCAGGCTGCGTGCCAGAAAGTCAATTGCTATACAAAACAAACGGATTGGGGATAACTGGAATGAAGAACTTCACATTACGCGTCGCCGGGACACGACAGGAAAAAGCAATTAGCCGTTATGTTATTGATAAGCCGCCGCTTTTACTGTCTGTAAACAACGACAGCAGGAAGACTTCTAGGAGCGCGGGTTTTTGAACAGTGCCGGATCGAGCGCGTGGCGTTTGAGCAGCTTATAAAATTCGGTGCGGTTGCGTTTCGCCAGGCGCGCAGCTTGAGTCACGTTGCCGTTGGTAATTTTCAGCAGTTGCGCCAAATATTCGCGCTCAAACTGCTTCTTCGCTTCGTCAAGCGACGAATATCCGCTATCTTCGTCGCCGCGCAACGCTTTCTGCACCAGGGTCAATGGCACGATGGCGGTTGTGCACAACGCGACCGCTTGCTCCACCACATTCAGCATCTGCCGGACATTGCCTGGCCAGGGCGCGCCCACCAGTTGTTCCAGCGCTTCCGGCGCGAAGCCGTTTATCTGTTTGTTGTATTTTGCGGTAAGCATCTTGAGAAACTGGCCGGCAAGCAGCGGGATGTCTTCGCGGCGCGCAGAGAGCGGCGGGATCTTGAGCGATACCACATTCAGCCGGTAATAGAGGTCTTCGCGGAATTTTCCCTCCGTCATCTGCTCTTCCAGATTGTGGTGGGTGGCAGAGATAATTCTGACATCAATTGCAATCGACTGCGTGGATCCGACCGGCCGTAATTGTCTTTCCTGCAACACGCGCAGCAGCTTCACCTGCAACGCGAGCGGCATGTCACCGATTTCATCCAGAAACAGCGTGCCCTGGTTTGCCGCTTGGAACAATCCTTTGCGATCCTGGGTCGCTCCGGTGAAAGAACCTTTTGTGTAACCAAACAATTCGGATTCCAAAAGGTTTTCCGGTATCGCGCCACAGTTTATGGCGACAAATGGTTTACCGCTTCTCGCGCTCGCCTGATGAATGGCGCGTGCCAGCAATTCCTTGCCCGTGCCACTTTCACCCTGGATCAACACGCTGGCGTCGCTCTCCGCAACCAGACGTGCCTGGGAGAGCACGTCCTCCATGACCGGGCTGCGCGTGAGCAAATCCTTTCTCCACGCGCTATCCTGCTCGCCGGGACTGATTCCGGTGGCTCCGCCAAGCTTGATTGCTGCTTCCACCTGGCTCAGCAACGCCTTGCTTTCAAAAGGCTTGGTGAGAAAACCAAAAACACCGCGCCTAGTGGCATCCACCGCATCCGGAATGGAGCCGTGCGCGGTTAAAATAACCACTGGAAGTGTCGGGTTGGTTTTGTGAATCGCCTCGAACAATGCCATGCCGTCCATGCCGCCCATACGCAAATCGGTGATTACCAGATTGGGCTTTAAGATGGAAAGCCTGACCAGCGCCTGTTCGCCGCTTTCCACGGTGTCCACTTCATACCCGGAAGCGTTAAGCCGCATTGAAATCAGGCGCAACAGCCCCGGATCATCGTCGACCAAAAGAATGTGCGGTTTGGAGGCACTCATTTTGTTTTAACCGGTTGTGACTGCTGCCTTTCGATTATGCTTCTTTCAATCACTTTAAGTGCTTCGAGTTTTTGCTCCAGCTCTTCGCTGCGGCTCTGTTCAGTTTGAAGCTTATCTTTCATTCCTTCGAGTTTTTGCTCAATCTCTTCGTTGCGGCTCTGCTCGGTTTTGAGCTTTTCTTCCTGCCTCTTATGCTCGGCTATTTGGGTGGAGAGCAGCCAGGCGAAATCCCTGAGCTGGGAATTCTCATTTGCCTTGCTGGCGAGAAATTCCCTGAGCAGACCAAGCGCTTTGGCGTCATCCCTGAAGCTGGTGTTGGGCAGGCTCAACAGGAGCGCGAGCTGCAATCGGCTGTTGTCATTTTTGGTTTTGGCATATGCTTGATTAGTCACCGTGTACTCTTTTTTCAGCTCTTCACCGGAAATGCTCGAAGCATAACGGAAATACGCCAGATAGCCATCAACATCATTGGGTTGCCTGGTAGTTTTAGGCGCGCTGGTGTCAAGCGGGCTTTTGACAAAGGAACAGCCGCCAAACAATAAGCCGCATAACAACAGCGCCGTACCGGCGAGAAATCTGCTATTTAATCTCATTCGCCCGTCCGCCTGCACGGCAAAGTGACTCGGAAATGCGCGCCGTCCGTCACGTCATCGAGGATTGCTATGCTGCCACCGTGGGCCACCACGTGCTCCCTGGTAATCGCCAAGCCAAGGCCGGTGCCTTTGATGTGGCTGCCGGGGGCTTGCTTGCCATGAAAAAATTCATCGAACACCCGGCTTTTGTCTTCTTCGGTGATGCCAGGGCCGCTATCTATGACATCCAGCAGCAGCACTTTATCATCCCTCTCAAGACGAATTTCTATGGCCCCATCCACGGGAGAGAATTTGATGGCGTTGGATAGCAAGTTATCCACTGTCACTCTCAGTTTTTCCTCGTCGCCAAGAATAGCGGTTTCACAACAACGCGTTTTCAATTCCAGGCCCTTTGCCAACAAGGCCAGCTTGTGGTCTGCCGCCACTTTATCGATGATGGTTTTGAGGTTGACCGGCGTGAGATCAAGGACGGTATTGCGGAACTTGCTGGTATGGTAGCTCAATAAGCCTTCTATCAGCGTTTGCAATTGTATGCTGTTACTCCGCAGGATGCTGGCGATTTCCCGTTGTTGCTCGGTCAATTTACCCCCAACCTCGTCGCTCAGCAATTCGCTGCCCTCGCGGATCGCTGTAAGCGGTGTCTTCAGTTCATGCGAGACATGCCGCAGGAAACGCGTTTTCTGCTGTTCAAGCTCGATCAGCCGCGTTCTCAGCCAATCCAGTCTTTGCCCAAGATTTTCAAGGTCTTTCGGCCCTTTGACTTCGATTGCAGAAGTAAATTGCTCGCTGCCGAGCCTGCGTATTGCACTATCCAGTTGCTTGATGGGACGCGCAATCAAAATGGTGAAACCCACTGCCAACAACACCGCGATCGGAACCGACGCGAGA
>DATMDB010000029.1:0-8838 GCA_035558075.1 Burkholderiales bacterium | reverse complement strand
AAATAGATTTCATACTCGTAACACATGACAAAACTCCTTTCGCGAAACCGAGGGTCTGTAACCCCATCAGAGGTTTCCTACATAGCCTACGCCCCGACTGCAGGAATTTCAACCGTCTCTTTTGGCTCATGCGCGCGCTTGAATAACCAGCGCATCAAACCGATGAAGCGCCACAACGACACCCGCTGCCGGTAACCAAAGTTCTCAAGCAGGACCGCGATAAGCAATTTCACGAACTGGGTGGGTTTGTGATAAATGTGGAACGACAGTTCTTCCAGCAGCAACGCGATACCCGAGAGCAGCATTCCAAAGCCTATTGCTACCAGCAAGAACACCGCAAATACCTGCCAGGAAATCAGTCCCAGCGCAAAACCTGAAATCATGAAAATGTAGCCCATGACTTCAAACATCGGTCCCAGCCACTCAAATATCGTGACGAAAGGAAAAGCAATCCATGACACGGTGGCGCCTTTACGATTAAACAGCAGCGGCATGTTAAGAGTGAGGCTTTCCGCCAGCCTGCGCTGCCAGCCGAGGCGTTTGGTTTTAAGCGCGCGCGAGTTTTCCGGCGCCATACTCCAGAAAATGGGATCGGGGACAAAAGTGATGTGATACGGGCTGCCCTTGACGCGCAGCATGTAATGCAGGCGCAAGATGAGGTCCATGTCTTCACCCGAAGTGCCGGTGAGGTAGCCGCCGGCTTCGATGACCGTTTCCTTGCGGAACAGGCCGAATGCCCCGGAAATGATGAGCACCGCGTTGAGCGCCGACCAACCCATGGCGCCGAACAGGAATGTGCGCTGGCTTTCCACAATCTGCATAAGTGCCAGCCAGCTTTTAGGCAATGCAATGCTGGTGATAAAGCCGTCTTTTAACCCGCAATCGTTGGCAATTCTCACGGCGCCGCCTGAAGCTACGGTGATGGGATTTTCGAGAAACGGCTGCACTGCCCGGCGCAGGCCGTCACGTTGCAGGATGGAATCGGCGTCCACCGCGCAGAAGAGCGGGTAGCGCGAAGCATTTATGCCGGCGTTCAGCGCATCCGCCTTGCCGCCGTTCTCCTTTTCGATCACCCGCAGGTTGGGACTGGTCGCGGAACGGTAAATCGCCCGCACACCTTTGCCCTTGATGCGCTGCCAGTAGGCTTCGGGAAAAAACACCAGCGAAAATTCGCGCTGCAAGACTGCGAAAGTGTTGTCTTGAGAGCCGTCGTTGACGACAACAATCTCGAATTCCGGATAATCGAGGTCGAGCAGCGTGCGCACGGTAGCAACGATGGTTGCTTCCTCGTTGTACGCAGGAATGATAACGCTGACCGGCGGCTCATAGCCGGAATACGCGGGCATATCACCCAGGCTCTGCGCCTCCATATAGGTCCTCAGGGCGCGCAGGGAAAGCAGGTTGAGCAGGATGTAGCCGCTGTTGACGCCGATAAAATACAGCAGGAAAAACCATTGCAGGCCGGTGTTCCAGTTCGTCCAGTTCATGCCGCCTGCTTTTCCGCAATGACTTGGGTGAGAATGTCCTGGGCGAAGCGGTCGGTTATGCTCGCGCGGATTTGCCGCACTTCGTCCAGAGTGACCTGCGGCAGACCGGCAAGCGCCTGTGCCGCACGGTAGCGCACCCACCATACCGAATCGCTCAATGGCGCGATCAACGCATCGCGATCATCCTTTGATCCGATTCTGCCTAAAGCATTCACCGCCTGCACCCGCACAAACCAGCTGGGATGACGCATATAAGTGCGCGCCAACTCGACGTCGTCTGGGTCGCGCAGCGCTTGCAGACAGGCGGAAATCACCCGGTCATCGGAGGCCGATTGCAGAATGCGGCGGATCGCGGGGAGCGCCTGATCGCTGTGTGCCGCTTCGAGCAGGCGCAGCAGGCGCGGAAATTCTTCAGGCGCAGCCAATTCGACCGCTTGAGTGAGCGGGCCGGTTACCGCATCCGGCCCGGCTTCATTGACCATGTTGGCAATTTTGTTGAGCGGCCAATCGTGGCGGCGGGTAAAGAGCGGAAGAAGCTCGGTCAGCGCCGCTCTTGCATCGATTTGCATGAGAGCACGGGCCGCCGCTAGCGACAGCAGCGGATGGGGATCGTCGGTGATTCTTTCCAGCTTCGCCCACGCGTTTTTTTCCTGTAAATGGCCCAAGGCGGTAACCGCCATCAAGCGCGCGCGCATGTTGTTCTGTTTGAGCAATTGGTGCGCCACGTGGTTCATGCCGCACGCCCAACCGAGCTGATTAAGCTTGTGCTTGGATTCGCCGCGCAGCGATTCCTGGGCGTGATTCCATATCCTGATGAAGGCATGCCGGTCTGATTTCGCAATCGGCGGTAAAATTTGCGGGACTGCAGTTATGCTTTGGTCGAACAGCGGCTGCCATTGTTTGATCAGCCGCTGCTCGCGGCGCTGGCGCAGGACGAGTTGCATGCGCAGCAACACGGTTTGCACAAGCAGCAACAAAGTGATGCCGACTATGGCAAGGCCGAACCACAGCATAAATTTTAAAAGCGGATCAGAATAAGCGGCGAAGCTCAACGCCCACTTCCTTCCTGATATACCGGTTCTTCAGTTAACTGGCTTGCGCCTTTTCCTGTAATCAGGGTATAAGTGTAACCGAAACCGGCATTTTTTGATTGAAATCAGCCTTGTCGGCATAAGCCGCTGCAGTGCGATTCGCACCTCTGAGAACGCTTGCACCAAACGCAGAAAAACCGCACCGTTAATCATTTGGCATGATTGCGCAAGCTTTTGAGAGGAAAGCAAAAAAAGTATCGGCATCAGTATGGTGATTCGGTATTTGGTTGCTTCGCGTGCGGCCATTGCTCCTGAAAGCGGGTTTGTTATAGACTGTATTTCTGTTTTCCCCGTTTGTAGACCGAGGAGCGATTAAAATGAAAAACCCATTGGATTCGCTGTGGGGCACGATAATTAGCGGCCTCATACTGACCCTGGTTCTTTACAACATCGTTAAACATTTCCTGGGAGGCTAGTCATGGAATACGTACCGGCACTGGCTCGCTGGCTGCATTTCATGGCGGGCGTCATGTGGATCGGCCTGCTTTACTACTTCAACTTCGTGCAGGTTGACGCACTGAAAGCCGCCCAGGCCGACGGCACGGCGGCGGGCATCACCAAGCACGTCGCTCCGCGCGCGCTGTTTTATTTCCGCTGGAGCGCACTGGTGACCTGGCTCGCCGGCGCGGCGCTGCTCGGCGGCAACTTTTTCCAGGCGTTCGGACTGCGGGGAGTGTACGCCATAATCGGCGTCGGCGCCTGGCTCGGCACCATCATGCTGTTCAACGTATGGGTGCTGATCTGGCCTAATCAGAAGAAAATACTGGGCATCGTGCAGGCGACTGATGAAGAAAAGAACAAGGCGCGCCGTGTGGCGTTCCTGGCTTCGCGCACCAACACCATGTTCTCGATTCCGATGCTGTTTTTTATGGCAGCGGGCGCGCACGCCGCGATTTTCTTCGGTTAAGGTTAAGCGCTGGATTCAAGAAAACCTGCCGTGTCCGACATGGCGGGTTTTCTATTCCGCGGCCGGCGCTTGCGACAAGCCTTCGACTTTCGCGCCGGGCTTGATCTCGCGTTTGCTGAACCACCCGATGGGCATCTCCAGCGCAAACTTGGCGGGCGCGGCGGCGTGATACTGCTCCTCGCTGAAGGGAACCATGTCGGTGATATTGATGATGACGCCCTGTTCGTCCATAAAAGCGACGCTCAAGGGCACTGAAGTGTTTTTCATCCACATGTTATACAGACCTGGCTCGGAAAAAACAAACAGCATGCCGTGGTTGCCGCGCATGTGCTTTCGGTACATTAATCCCTGTTCCCTGGCTTCGGCCGTGTTGGCCACCTCGGCAATCAAGGAATTGCCGCTTATTTGCAGGGGCACGAGGTCCGCGTGCGCGGCCGGGATGAACAGCAGGAGAAAAACAAAAACCAGAACTTGTTTCATATCATGACTCCCGTCAAAATGGCGACGCCTAGTTTAACACCCCGCTTTTCATCCGTGCTCGCTGCAGATCCAGTTGGCAATCGCGCTTAAGATTCCTTCCACTTCGCCTATCGGCCGCGAAATTCTGAAAGAAATTGCGGGATGATGCTTGCGTATCTCTGCGAGCTTGAGAGGCAAGTCTTCTTTCAGATGCCCGCCTTGCGCCATGAACAGGGGAATCACGCAAATGTGTTTGATGCCGCGCCCTGCAAGATCGTCAATGGCCTGATCGAGGGAGGGTCGCATCAATTCCAGAAAAGCCAATTCCACCGGCACGCTGGGCTTTTTCGCGCGCACCATGCTCTGCATTTTGCGGAAAGGCTCGGCCCATTGCGCATCGCGCGCGCCGTGCGCGAACAGTACGATTGCGGATTTTTGCGTCATATGCCCGTGCTGCCGAAACCGCCTCCGCCGCGGTGGCTTTCGGCAAACTCGCTGACTATATTGAATCCAACCTGTACCACCGGCACCACCACCAGTTGCGCGATGCGCTCCATCGGAGTGAGCACAAAATCTTTCTGGCCGCGATTCCACACCGAGACAAAAATTTGCCCCTGGTAATCGGAGTCAATCAGCCCCACCAGATTGCCGAGCACGATGCCGTGCTTGTGGCCGAGCCCCGAGCGCGGCAGGAGGATTGCCGCAAGGCCCGGGTCATCCAGGTGGATGGCGATGCCGGAAGGAATCAGTTCAGCCTGTCCC
Source organism: Burkholderiales bacterium (assembly GCA_035558075.1). Taxonomy (GTDB): domain Bacteria; phylum Pseudomonadota; class Gammaproteobacteria; order Burkholderiales; family JAHFRG01; genus JAHFRG01. Next base: position 4,132 of record DATMDB010000029.1, on the reverse strand, counting down.
GGCTTGAGGGTAAGGGCTGAGTCAATGCAGGCGTGCAGATCGAGACCTGCGGAACCGGGAGTGGCGTAGTGGGGAAACTGGTTTTTGATGCGCGGGTCGAGGATTTTGACGTCAATCTTTTTCATTTTCCCGCTTGGTTTTTCTTGAACTGGGCGACCGTGCGGGACTTGGCATAAAGCTCCGCGATGTGTCGAATCAACTGACGGGCGAGCGTAGTTTTAGTCGCGCGGGGCAGGGGATGGGCGCCGCCATCGTCGAACAACACCAGTTCGCTTTCGTCCTTGCCGATCGCGTCTTGCACCAGGTTCGCGGCGAGCAGCGGGATTTTTTTATCGCGGCGCTTTTGTTCGGCATGTTGGAGGAGATTGTCGCTTTCCGCGGCAAAGCCGACGCAGAACGGACCGTCGGGCAGGGCTGCGACGTATTCAAGAATGTCCGGATTGGGCGCAAGCTGCAGATTGAGGTTCTGGCCGCCTTTCTTGATTTTTTGTTTGCTGGGGTTGACCACGTGATAGTCTGCCACCGCCGCGACGCCGATAAAAATGTCGGCGTTGCCGGCCGCTTGCCGGACCGCTGCAAACATTTCCTGCGTGCTGGTCACGGATATGAATTTGGCGCGCGAGGGCGCCGCCAGGCTCACCAAACCGCTTACCAAGGTCACCTCCGCACCGGCTTCCAGCGCGGCACGCGCCGTTGCATAGCCCATCTTGCCGGAACTCAGGTTGGTGATGCCGCGCACGGCATCAATCGCTTCAAACGTAGGACCCGCGGTGATCAGTACACGCTTGCCTGACAGCAGTTTGGGTTGGAAAGCTGCCTTGATGTCTTCCAGCAGCGTTTCGGGCTCGAGCATCCGACCCATCCCGGTTTCGCCGCAGGCCTGCTCGCCGCTCTCCGGCCCGAGTATCGTAACGCCATCCTGTTCCAGTTGTGCGATGTTGCGCCGGGTTGCGGGGTTTTCCCACATCTGCCGGTTCATCGCAGGCGCGACCAGCAGCGGACATCTGCGCGCCAGGCACAGCGTGGAGAGCAAGTCATCGGCGCGCCCGTGTACCAGCTTGGCGATGAAATCGGCGCTCGCCGGCGCGACCAGGATCACGTCGGCTTCGCGGCTCAAATCAATATGCGCCATGTTGTTGTCGATGCGCGCATCCCACAGGTCGGTATAGACGGTTTTGCCCGAGAGCGCCTGGAATGTGGCGGGGCCGACAAAGCGGCAAGCCGCGTCGGTCATTACCACCTGCACCTCGATGCCATCCTGAACCAGAAGGCGGGTCAATTCCGCCGCCTTGTAGGCGGCGATGCCGCCGGTGATGCCGAACAGCAGGCGTTTCGTTTGGGTCATGTTAACCATCTGCGGGCTGTAACGTTACTATAGAGTGTAATATATTGATGCGAATTAAGAAACCACTAAAGTAATCCAATCATGGGAATAAGCGACTGGCCTGAAGGCGAGCGCCCGAGGGAAAAGCTGTTGAAAAAGGGCGCGCAAAGCCTGTCGGATGCCGAACTGCTGGCGATTTTTCTGCGCACGGGCGTGGCGGGAAAAAGCGCGGTGGATATGGCGCGCGACTTGATCAAGCGCTTCGGCAGCCTCACGCGCCTCTTCAACGCCACACAAAAGGAGTTTTGCGAACCACCGGGCCTGGGCCCGGCCAAGTACGCGCAACTTCAGGCGGTGCTGGAAATGGCGCGGCGCGCGCTTGACGAGAAAATCAAAGCCGGCGACGCGCTCAATTCCCCCAAGGCGGTGTGCGACTACCTGCGCCTGGCGCTTGCCGGGCGCGAGTACGAAGTGTTTGCGGGAATTTTCCTCGACGCGCAAAACCGCGTGCTGGCGGTGGAGGAATTGTTCAGCGGTACACTCGGACAGACGAGCGTTTTCCCCCGGGAAGTAGTCAAGCGCGCGCTTCATCACAACGCAGCGGGAGTAATTTTCGCGCATAACCATCCCTCCGGTCTGGCCGAGCCCAGCGGCGCTGATGAAGCGCTCACCGTAGCCCTCAAAAAGTCGCTGGCGCTGGTGGATGTAAAAGTGCTTGATCATTTTATCGTCGGCAGCGGCGCGATTATGTCATTTGCGGAGCGTGGATTGTTGTAGGGCGCGGCTTTTCAGGGCATAAAATTATTCCTTGAGAGTTAAGCATTAAATGGGTAAAATGCGCATTCTTCCGAATCGGGGTAAAGCATCATGGCCAGAGTGTGCGAAGTAACCGGCAAGACGCCGATGTTGGGAAACCATGTTTCCCACGCCAACAACAAAACCCGGCGCCGTTTTCTCCCCAACTTGCAATACCGCAAGTTCTGGGTGGAAAGCGAAAAGCGCTGGGTGCACCTGCGCTTGACTAACGCCGCCTTGCGCACGATTGACAGGAAGGGCATCGAAGTAGTGCTCGCCGAGCTGCGCGGCAAGAAATAAGGAACGGCGCCATGCGCGAAAAAATCAAACTCGAATCCTCCGCAGGCACCGGACATTTTTATACCACCACCAAGAACAAGCGCATTCAGACGGATAAATTGGAAATCAAGAAATTCGACCCGGTTGCCCGCAAGCATGTCATCTACAAAGAAGTCAAACTGAAATGACAGCGAGTGTTCTCGCGGTCATCTCACCCCGAGTGAAGCGAGGGGCTGATTAAGCGGGATTGCTTCGCGCAGCTCGCAATGACTATGAAACAAAAAACCCGCCAAGTGGCGGGTTTTTTATTGGCTGTAATTCGTTATGCGTAATAGCGCAGCTTGCGCGAGAATTCCTTCAGCGAAGCGATGCCGCTTTTCTCGGCGCGGTGGCACCAGTCTTCGAGCTGTCCTACGAGTTGCTCCTTGGAAGCGGTGGAGCGCTGCCACAGCGCGGCGAGTTCCTGGCGCATCGAATATATGGTTTGCAGCACTTTGCTCTTGCTCAGGACTTCGTCGAGTTTGGCGCGTTCCTGCGCTTTTAAGAATTTGGCATCCTGGTGTAACCAGCGCTTTCTGATGTTCTTCAGGGTTTGCCCGTCGAATTGCGCGACGCGCTCCCTGAGCTTATGGATTTCCTCGGCGCAGGTTTGCTTCACCGATTGGGCGAATTTGGCAAGCACATCGTAGCGGTGGGTGATGACCGCCTGCAGGGTTTCCAGATCGCACTGCGCCTTGGTGAAATTGAAGCGGATTTTCGGCGCCAGGTTTTTTACTTGGGCAAAACCCAGCGTTTCCATGATGCGAATGTACATCCAGCCGATGTCGAATTCGAACCATTTGTTGGAAAGCCGGGGGGATGAGGCATAGGCGTGGTGGTTGTTGTGCAGTTCCTCGCCGCCAATTAGGATGCCCCAGGGAATGATGTTCTTGCTGGCATCAACGCAGGCAAAATTGCGGTATCCCCAGAAGTGGCCGACGCCGTTGATCACGCCTGCGGCGAAAAACGGAATCCACATCATCTGTACCGCCCATATGGTGATACCGATGAATCCGAACAGTGCAAAGTCAATTACCGCCATTATGGAAATGCCGAGTATGCTGTACTTGGCGTACAGATTGTGTTCCAGCCAATCATCAGGCGTGCCTTGGCCGTATTTTTCGAGTGTTTCGGGATTCTTAGCTTCCTGCTTGTAAAGCTCAGTGCCTTGCCACAGCACTTTGCGCAGACCACAGATTTGCGGGCTGTGCGGGTCCTCCTCGGTTTCAACCTTGGCGTGGTGCTTGCGGTGGATCGCCGCCCATTCCTTGGTCACCATGCCAGTGGTGAGCCACAGCCAGAAGCGGAAGAAATGGCTGGGAACCGGGTGCAAATCCAGACCGCGATGCGCCTGATAGCGGTGTAGAAATATGGTGACTGCGGCAATGGTGATATGGGTGAGGACCAGGGCGACAACGATATATCCCCACCACGGCAGATCAATAAGTCCTGAGAAATAAGGCATTATGTTCCATTAAGTAATCAATAATAATTTGCCCATTTTACGCGCTATCGGTGGGGAAGCAAAGCGCTTTTAATGTGCGGAATTTGGCATAGTTAGCCAGGTCGCGGGCCGGGCTTAGGATACGCAAGTCGCGCTGGGGAAAAGGGATTTTGATTCCGTATTCATCGTCGATAGCGCGACGCATGTGCCACGTGGCGCTTCCAGTTTTGCAGATAGGCCGCGGCGACTTC